>JAUNTE010000112.1 GCA_030538855.1 Oscillospiraceae bacterium | reverse complement strand
TCTGAGCATTCTGAGCATTTTTGCTGTTCATGATGTTTTTCCTCCAAAACTTTTGGTTAGAAATATTTAGGGGAATGCCGGCGCGCCCTTTTGAAAGGACGGCGGGCCGTGGCTGCGGTTTTTGATAAAGCCGCGCGGCTTGGCCGTCAAACAGTTTCAAAAAGACGCCCGGGCTCGCTCCCCTGATAGTAGTATAGCCCCGCGGGCAGGAGGTATTCTCATCAAAATTTTCCAGCTTTTTTCTTGTGAAAACAGACGTTTGCGCCGCTGAAAAGCGCGGTGTAAAGGGACGTCGGGGGACTGCGCTTGCAAAAAACGAGGGCGCAGGCCCTTTGGGGTTTGAGAAGAGGACCAAGGAGAGCGGCGGCAAAGGCAAAAGACAGCATTTTTAAGATGGGGCACATCCTTCCCCCTTGACAAAAGCATATTACAGTTGTAATATAAAAACAAGATATAACAAATGTAATATGGAGGCGGTCATGATGAGCGGAAAGGTTGAAAAAATTTCTGAGGCGGAGGCCGAGATCATGCGGGCGGTATGGGGGCACCAGGGCCCGGTGACCTATACCTATCTTCGTACCCTGCTGACAGAACAAAAAGGGTGGGAGAGCCCTACCGTCAACACTTTAGTGAACCGGCTGGTGAAAAAAGGGATATTGAACCAGGAAAAAAAAGAGGTCTATTACTATACCGCCACCTTATCTGAAAAAGAATATACCCTTGAAAAAACCAAAGCGTTTATTCAAAAAGTATACGGCGGAAGCGCCAAGGGGCTGGTATCGGCGCTGTTTACCAACCATGACATCACGCAGGAGGATTTTAACGAGCTGCGCGAACAGTGGAGCAGGGAGGAAAAAGAGGATGAATAATTTTCTTGTGTTCTGGCTGGCGCTGTCGGTATCCGGTTCTCTGGCGGCGCTGCTGCTGATGGCGCTGAAGCCCTGCCTGCGGCGCTTTAGCAAAAGTTGGCAATATTATATCTGGTTGCTGGTGCTGCTGCGGCTGCTGCTTCCCTTCAGCCCCGGCGTCAGCGCGGCGGAGGCGGCGGGCCAGCGGGGCGGGATGGATACCGCCGGGCAGGCTGCGCTGGCGGAACGTTTTTTCAAAACTGAAGAGACGGCGCCGCAGGCGTCCCCATCCACCGCTGGGGTGCAGGGCCCAGAAACAGAAATGCATACCGGCGCGGCAGCTGATTTTTTTGAAAACCATATCTGGGGCGTGCTGTGGGCGGCAGCCGCGGCCGCGCTGCTGCTGCAGAAAATATACGCCTACCGGCGGCTGGTAAAAACGGTGAAAAAAGAAAGCAAACCGGTACCGAAGGGAACGGTTACCGGAATTTTAGAAAAAGTTTGCCGCGAAATGCGGCTGCGCAAACCAATAACGGTATGCATAAATCCCTTTGTGCGGGCGCCCATGCTGCTGGACGGGAGGCAGGCTATGATCGTTCTGCCTGAAAAGCAGACGCCTGCCGAAGAGCTGGAATATATTTTAAGGCATGAATTGACGCACTGCCGCCGGATGGATTTTTTATATAAATGGCTGGTAGAGATCACGGTGTGCCTGCACTGGTTCAACCCTTTGGTGTATTGGATGCGAAGACAGATCAGCAAAGCGTGTGAACTCTCTTGCGACGAGGCCGTGGCGTCCCGTTTGAACGGACGGGAGCGGCGGCGTTATGGGGATACGCTGTTAAACGCCCTTGAGGCCGACCGTAGAGGCGGTAAAAATATGATGGCCGCTTTTTTAAATGAGGACGGCAGTTTGATGCAGGAGCGGCTGCAGGCCATCTCACAGTATAGAAAAAAATCGAAGACAATGGCTTTTGCCGCCGCGGCGGCAACGGTGGTTTTACTGGGCGCGGCTGTTTTGGCGGGGGTGTATCCGCTGACGGCGGCGCAGGCGGCGGGACGGGTGCAGGACGCAGAGGCGCCCTGTTACCGGCTGCAGCCGGGGGAGGAACTGCCCCTTGGGATGCGGCAGCTGACGGCGGATACCGCGTGCGAAGCGCGGCTTACCTGGGCAGGCGGCGGCAGGCTTACCCTTTTGTGTACTTCACCCCAGAACCAGGAAAAAAGGTATCCGCTAGAAAGCGGCGGCGTTGTACGTTTTGAGACGGAGGAAGACGGCCTGTACCGGATAACGATAAAAAATGAAGGGACGGCGGCCGCTGAGAATATAAACGGTGCGGTATCAACGGGGCTGCATACCCTGCGGACAGACGGCGGTTATTTAAACGGCCAGGATACGCAGACCGTTGTGTATGACGCGGTGGAACTGCGCCGGTATGAGGGCGAGGACGGGCATTTTTATATCCACAGTATCATGGCCAACCATACGGCGCAAAAGATCACAGGTTACCAGCGCGGGATGCTTGCCTTTGACAAGGACGGAAACCCGCTGAAAATTGATTGGTACAGCCTGGATATGCAGCAGGAGAACGCTTGGTTTTATCTTTATGAGGACGAAACCGCCGATATTGCCGCCGGTGCGACAGAGGACGTATTTGGCGGATGGTCTTTGAACCTGTGGGGTACGGATTTGGCGGCAGAAAAGATCGCCTATGTTTTATATTGCGATAAAGAGATCACCTTTGAAAACGGGACTGTGTGGAGAAACCCGGGCTTTGATGAATGGCGTGATACCTACGAGGGGGAAAAGATAGACCCGGCGCAATTAAAAAGTTATTATCCCTATTGCCAGCAGATAAAAACCGAGGAATGACCCCCGCTGGCCCGGCCCCAAGGTAAGCAAGGTGAAAAAGATATACCAGCCCTTTGCCGCTGAGGCGTAACGTCTGCGGCAAAGGGCTGTTTTATATTGAAAGGCGATACCCGAGGGGTTAAAACCAAAGCGCTGTGTGGGCTTTTGTAACGGCAGAGGCAAAGCGGCGGCGGGAGGCGGAAAGGGCGGCTGGATAGGCCGGAGAAAGCGGCAAAATAAATGCGGCCCCGGCGATGAAAATTTTGCGGCGGCAGAAAGCGGGTGGCCACGCCCGCTGAAAAAGGCAGGGGGCAAAGGGGCATTTGACAGATAACGCCCCCTCATATTAAAATTGAAAAGCAGTGCGGCGTTTTGCGGCAGTTTTTATATGGACGCGGGGCAAGACGGCCTAAAAGGCGCGCTTTTTACGGCGGTCATCTTTGTGAAAACCGCGTAAGCAGGACGATGGGATAAAATAAACGGCTTTTGCCGCGATGACTTTTTAGCGCGGCGCTTTGGCGCAGTTTATAAAATACGGCCCGCGGCAGGGTGTTTTGGACAGGAGAAAACGGCATGTCTTATTTTGAAGAGCGGGAAAAAGAGATATTGGGAGAACAGCTTTACCGGGAACTGTTCTCCGCAGGCAATACGGCCCCGGCGCGGGGCGTGACGGTAAATACCAGCGTGATGGAGGCGGAAAGCTTTGCGGTGCGAGCGCCTTTTACGGTGGAAAAAAGCCCGTTTTGCAGCGCGGGCTTTTACCTGCGGCAGGATTGTAAGCCCGGCCTTGACCCATGGCACCACGCGGGCGTTTATTATGTGCAGGAACCCAGCGCCTCGGGCGCGGCGCCCCTGTTAGGCGCGCAGCCGGGAGAACGGGTGCTGGACCTATGCGCCGCGCCGGGCGGAAAAAGTGCGCAGCTGGCCGCCGCCATGCAGGGCGGGGGGCTGCTGTTTTGCAACGAGTATGAGACGAAACGGGCCGCGGTTTTACTGTCTAATATTGAGCGGATGGGCACTTCAAACGCAGTGGTACTGAACGAGGCGCCGGTGCATTTGGCGGCGGCGCTGCCCGGTTTTTTTGACCGTGTTTTAGTGGACGCGCCCTGCAGCGGCGAAGGCATGTTCCGCAAAGAAGAGGCGGCCCTGCGCCAGCACAGCGCGGCGCTGGTAAAACAGTGCGCGGCGCTGCAGGCGGAGATTTTAGACGCGGCGGCGGTTTTGCTGCGGCCGGGGGGCGAAATGGTCTACTCCACCTGTACTTTTTCGCCTGAAGAAGATGAGGGAAGCATCGGCGCGTTTTTACATCTCCACCCGGAATTTGAACTGCTGCCCTCAGGCGCGGCGTTTGGCTGCCCCGGCCACGAGGCCTGCTGTGTGAACGGCCCCATCGATGTATCGCTGGTACGGCGGGTTTACCCATGCCACGGGGGCGAGGGCCATTTTATGGCGAGACTGCGGAAAAAAGAGAGCTGCGAAGCAAAGTATACAGAGCCGCACCGCAAAAAAACGCCCCGCCTGCCCGCCCCGTATCAGGCGTTTATGGAGGCGCTCTTTCCCGCCTTGGCATATGAGAATATCCTGGTTGAGGGCGCAAAGATCTATTTGCTGCCCGGCCTGCCGCTGCCGCCGCTGAAGGGGCTGAAGGTACTGCGGGCCGGGGTGTTGGCGGGCGAGATGGTGAAAGACCGTTTTCAGCCGCACCATCATCTGTTCAAAGCGTTCGGCACACTGTGCGTCAATAAAGAAGAGCTGCGCCGGGACGAGGCGCGCACGGCGGCTTTTTTACGGGGCGAAGAGATCAGCGCCGTACAGGCGCAGGACGGCTTTTGCGCTGTGCTGACGGACGGCGTACCGCTGGGCTTTGGTAAAAAAAGCGGCGGAACCGTCAAAAATCATTATCCCAAAGGGCTGAGAAATTTTAAATGACCCTTTGCGATAAAAAAGAAGCCGCGGCGTCTTTGGCGTCGTTCTATAAAAAAGCGGCTTTTTATAGGCTTTGTTTTTTCAAATTTAAGAGAAGGGCTGCCGTTTTCTTCTTTTTTGTTCACGGTGTGAAGGCCGCGGCTGATGGACAGGCCACCGCGCTTTGCGGACAAAAACGACAGGGGTTTTGTGCGGAAGGCCATTCCCTCTGTAAAAATCATGACCCGCAGAAGCGCCTGCGCCTCTGCGGCCGTTTGGCGGCCTTATCATAAAAGCGTCCGCAGCGGGATCACCGCGCTTATCTGCGGGAAGGCCCGCTGCTTACGGCCTTGCAGTTGTATAAAATTTATGGTAAAATCAATTGGTTATGAATAAAGATGTTTCCGCGGTATTTTAAGCGGGTAAAATGTATAAAGGAGCGACAAGGTATGTCAGGACATTCAAAGTGGAACAACATCAAACGGAAAAAGGAAAAGACCGACGGCGCGAAAGCCAAGATATTTACCAAAATGGCGCGGGAGATCGCGGTGTGCGTCCGTTCCGGCGGGGCCGACCCCGCGTCGAACGGCAAGCTGCGCGACTGTATCGCCAAGGCGAAAAGCCTGAATGTGCCCAACGACAATATTGACCGCGTTATCAAAAAAGCCAGCAGCGAAAAAGGCGACGACTATGAGGCGATCACCTATGAGGGCTACGGCCCCTGCGGCGTGGCGGTAATGGTGGAAACGCTTACCGATAACCGCAACCGCACCGCGGGAGACCTGCGCCACTACTTTGATAAATATAACGGCAATCTCGGGCAATCCGGCTGCGTGGCTTTCATGTTCAACCAAAAAGGCATCCTGATCATTCCGGCTGAGGGAAAAGACGAGGAAAAAGCCATGGAGGACGCGTTCGACGCGGGCGCGGAGGATTTTGACATGGACGAGGATTATATCCAGGTCACCACCGCCCCGGCCGACCTTGGTAAAGTGCGCGAGGCGCTGGAGAGCAAGGGCTATACCTTTGAATCGGCTGAGGTGGAGTATCTGCCTGTCACCACCACGGCGGTTGAGGGCGAGGACAATATCAAATACATGGGCCTGCTGCTTGACGCCCTAGAGGACGATGACGATGTGCAGAGCGTATGGCACAATCTTGAAAACGAGGATGTGCTTGACCGCTGATCCCTTTAAAAAGAGAGGTGCGACATGAGCGAGTATAAAATGTGCGTAAAATGCCTGTCTCATTATGAGGCGGACAAAACCGCATGTCCATTTTGCGGAAGCGAAAACACCAATACCAATCCCACCGGGGCGCTGCCGCTTGGCGCCGTGCTGGGAGGGGCCTACACGGTGGGCGAATTTCGTGAAATAGACGGCGAGGGCGTCATTTATACCGGTGTGGACAACGCCCGCAAGCGCCGGGTGATGATCAAAGAATTTATGCCCGTTACCCTGTGCGCGGGGCGGCATACCGACGGCGCCGTCAAGCCCAAAGAGGGCAGCGAGGTGTTGTTTAAGACAGCGATGATGGACTTCAGCGAGGTGTACACCACCCTTATCAATATGGGGGCGCAGGCGGCCCTGGCCCAGGTGTACGACCTGATTTCGGCCAACGGCACCGCTTACGCGGTCACCGAGTATCCCGAGGGAGAAAAGCTGGAGGATTATCTGGCCCATTACGAGGGGGCGCTTGATTGGCGCGACGCCATGGTGATGCTGGAGCCCGTCTGTATCGCGGTGGAAAAACTGCACCGGCTGGGCTGGATACACCGCGGCATCAGCCCGGAAAATATCACGGTGTCGGCGTCGGGTGAGGCCAAACTCTCCGGCTACGCCACCATGGCACTGCGCACCGCGCATTCTGAGTTCAAACCCCAGCAGTACCCCGGCTATACCGCGCCTGAGCAGTATTCTGTGCGGGAGTATCAGGGTGCCTATACCGATATTTACGCCCTTGGGGCGGTATTGTACCGCACCATTACCGGCGAGACGCCCCCACCTGCCCGTGAACGGCAGCGTCAGGACGAACTCATCCCGGCGGGAGAGCTTGTCAAGACCCCTAAATTTATTTCAGCCGCGTTGACAAGGGCGCTGCGGCTTGATTCGGCGGGGCGGTTTCAGACGGTGCTGGAGCTGCGCGAGGCCCTGGCCGACGCCGGACGGCCCGCGGCCGCACCATCCGGGCCTTCTAAAATGAAAAAGCTGATCGGTGAAAACCGCGTTGCGGTATATATCATAGCGGGCGTGGTGGGGATGATTGCCGTCATCGCGCTGCTGTGGCTGCTCATCAGATCCACCCTGCCCGCACCAAAGGATGACAGCTCACTGCTGGAGAGCAGCAGTATCGCATCGTCTGAGAGCATGGACGAGAGCCAAAGTTCTTCAGCCCAGTCCTCTTCGGTGATGGAGTATATCACGCTGCCCTCCTTCGTCGGGAAAAAATACACCGACGTGCAGACGG
>JAUNTE010000111.1 GCA_030538855.1 Oscillospiraceae bacterium | reverse complement strand
GAATGCGCGGACAAGGTAAATACCGTTTCGCCCACCTATGCGAGAGAAATTTTAGACCCGTGGTTCAGCCATGGCCTTGACAGCCTGCTGGCGCAGCGTACTTATAAATTGTCGGGCATTGTAAACGGTATCGATACGGTGCTGTATGATCCCGAAAAAGACCCTGACCTGGCCCAAAATTACACGGTACAAACTGTCAAAGAAGGAAAAGCGGCCTGCAAACAGGCGCTGCGTAAAGACTTTGCGCTGGAAGAGAACGACCAGCCCCTGATTGGTATGGTGACCCGGCTGGTAGCGCACAAAGGGCTTGACCTTGTAAGGCATGTGGCCGAATATATTTTGCAGAGCGGGATGCAGCTGGTGCTGCTGGGGAACGGCGATTATGAATATGAGGCGTTTTTCAGCGAGCTTGCCTCCCGTTATCCCGGCCGGTTTGGATTGAAGCTTGGGTTTATCCCGGCGATGGCGCATAAAATTTATGCCGGGGCGGATATGTTTT
Organism: Oscillospiraceae bacterium; assembly: GCA_030538855.1. GTDB lineage: Bacteria > Bacillota > Clostridia > Oscillospirales > Ruminococcaceae > JAUNTE01. The sequence continues at coordinate 6,573 of JAUNTE010000111.1, read as the reverse complement.
TGATGCCGTCCAAGGCCGAGCCGTGCGGGTTGGCGCAGATGGTGGCGCTGCGGTATGGGACGATACCGATCGTAAGAGAGACCGGCGGCCTGAAAGATACGGTACAGGACAGCGGGGACGGACATGGAAACGGCTTTACTTTTAAAAGTTACAATGCCCATGATATGCTGGACGCCTGCCTGCGCGCGAAAAAGGGGTATGAATACCCGGAGGGCTGGCTGACGCTGGTGAAAAGAGCCATGGAGTGCGACCATTCGTGGTCGGCCAGTGCGAAAGAGTATATCCGGTTGTTCGAAGAAATGAAACAGCTTTGGTAAACCCTGCAGCCGGCTGAACAATTTTAAAGAAAGCACGGCGCGGCTGCTGCCGCGCCGTGCTTTTCGGTTGTTTTACTTTTATAAAGCAACATGCCCGCAACTACGGGAAAAGCAAAGAAGCGGCAGCCTGCAAAGGCGGGCGCGGCGAAAAAAATCGAGTGCAGACCCTTGGTTACGGCCGCGTTGTGCGGCCCCAAGTTTGGGATGACAGCATGGCGCGGCAACAGAGATACAGCGCCGGTTAACACCCCTTTGCCCCTGCCTTTTCAGGAGCGACAGTTGTTTTACTGTGAAGGGCGCAAGTAAAAACAGGCCGTTTGGCGGCCACAGTTTTATTTTTAGGCAGGTAGATGATATGGGAAACATACTGTTTTTATTGATTGGATTATTTGGCGTACTGCTGTTGATTTTTGTGCTGCGCCAAAGAAAAACACTTTTTTCAGGGGGCACGCGGGGCAGGGCCGCCCGCCCCCCGCGTCCTGCGCAGGATATGACGATGCAGAAAATGATCTCTGTTTTGCTGCCTGCTGAAGATCAATATGACGCAAAAAAGCTGTTGTCCGATTACAGCGGGCTGAGCTGGGAAGAGTTCAAACATAAATACTATATTTTATTAAACGATACCGGTTATGATTGTGAGGAAGAGGAATTTCAAGAGGATATTCGCGGCAGCCTTTTGATCGTTTGGATGCTGGACAGGCAGCTGTTGTTTTTATGGGAAGAGCCGGAGCAGGCCGAAGAAGCGCGGCTTTTTTTAGAGAGGCAGAGTGGTGTGGAGCTCTCTGTGCCGAAAGGTGAAAGAACACGTCAGCTGCAGCGCTGGGCCAGGGAATTGGCGAAGGAAAATTGGACGCTGTTATTTTTGTATAGTATTTATGAAGGATATCCGATTATGGCGATCCCAACAGAAAATGCCTGGGAACTTATCAATAAAAATGTCAGTGATTTGAAAATAATGGACGCCGCTTCATTTGGACAAGTCTCAAGGTTTGGGCCGTACAGATAAGGATATATCCGGGCCGCAGCGCCATGGGCCTCATCATTCATGAATTCTACATAAAACCACTACAGTTTTTTCATACAGCAAAATTGCCGGATATGGTATGATAATAGCAGAAAGAAAAAGGAGGGGTATGACTTTGAACCTGCTTTTTGTTTTAACGCCCAAATTAGAAGTCGCCTATCTATATATCGATTATACACTTCGGCAGACGCTGGAGAAAATGGAGCACCATCGGTATTCGGCGCTTCCTGTTTTGAACCGAAAAGGCGAATATGTGGGGACGGTGACAGAGGGGGATCTGTTGTGGTATATCAAAGATCATGACAATTTAGACCTTCAAAAAGCTGAGGAGATCCCGTTAAGAGCGGTGCCGCGGCACCGGGACAATCAGCCCGTCCGCGTTGATGTGGATATGGAAGAGTTGATCGAAATGGCGGGCGTGCAAAATTTTGTGCCTGTTATAGACGGCAAAAACAGTTTTATCGGCATTGTCACAAGGCGCAGTCTGATGGATTATACCCGCCGTAAGCAGCGGGAAGAAAAACAGGCGCAGGCCATCGGATGAAGATGCCGGTATTTGGCCTTTGCATTTTGATGACACTGCAGGGCTTGTTATAAGCTCTCGTCTGCTGTCGGGTAAGACAGGGAAATAGGTATGGACGCAGGGACAGCGACGGCCTGCCGGGGATGACCGGTGTGCGGGGCCGCGTGGCAAAGAGGGAACCTGTTTTGCAAAAAAGCGGGTGAAGGCCGCTGAAAATAACCCTATAACACCGCGCGAGATTTTGCGGATCGTGAACAATCGGATAGAGTACATACAATTTTTAAAGTTGACCGCGCACAAATTTTTCTGCGTTTGTTTTCTGCAAAGGTGCAGGGAGATACTACGACAAATGCGGCGGTACATAAAATGCCGTTTATGACACAGACAAAAGTGACGTTTTCAAAAAGCGAAAATGATAAAACATATCAAAAGGGCCGGTATTGAAATTACCGGCCCTTTTGATATGTGAGACGATATGTTTTAAATGCGCTGCATATAAGGCGTCTCTGCGGGTTTTCTTTTTGCCTACTTTTAAAATATCAGAAATAGGCGTTTTGGACATTTTGTTTTTACACGGCGCAAACAAAAACATAACAGGCCTTGAAAGACAGATGAGCAGAAAAAGGCCGGGGCGGTTTCTAAAAAAAGAAGCTGCCCTTTTGCATGTTTGCGGCATGGCGCGGCATACTAAACAAAAATGTGAAAAGGTGGTTCGCATGGAAATTTTGCATATCATATTGGTATCGCTGGGTTCGTTGATCGTTTTATTTATTATAGCGAAAATACTGGGGAACCGGCAGGTATCCCAGCTCAGTTTATTTGATTATATCATTGGTATCACGCTGGGGTCTATCGCCGCTGAAATGGCGACCAGCCTTGAGGATGATTTTTTAAAGCCGCTGACGGCAATGGTGGTCTATACGGCGGTGGCGGCGCTGGTGAGCCTTGCTGGTCGCGAATGGCAAAAAGCGCGGGAAATTTTAGAAGGCCGTCCGGTGGTTTTATTTGAAGACGGGAAACTGTATAAGCACAATTTGAGAAAATCGAAAATGACGGTCAATGAGTTTTTGTGTGCGGCGCGGGTAGCGGGTTATTTTGATTTGAACGATATTCAGGCAGCTGTGCTGGAACATAACGGAGAGGTCAGTTTTTTGCCCACCGCCAAGGCGCGGCCGCTGAACCCGGAGGATATGGGTCTGGTGCCTGAGCCTGCGCAGCTGTGTCATAATCTGATTTTGGATGGCAGAGTGATCGAACACAACCTGCACCGGGCCGGTTTTGATGAGGTGTGGTTGGATAAACAGCTTCACGCGCAGGATATTTCAGACGTTAAGGACGTGCTGCTGGGTTTTTATGACGGAAAAGAGTTGACCGTATACCTTTCAAAAGCAAAACCGGACAGTGAAGACGCTATGATCTGACAGAAGATTTTGTCTGAATTATAAGAAAAAACTTGCATTCCCGTAACCTTGCCGTTATAATAGCAATTGTGTGTTGCATCTTAACACATTGGCGTTGTATATATTCGCTGTAGCTGCTGTGGTGTGGGGCCGTTATCAACGGCTTTTCGGCAGTGTAACAAACCTTTTGCGGGGCGGTATAATTGGCGCTGAGCCTGTATGGGGCTTCCCATGCAAGTACTGACCGCAAAGGGGGATGCAGTAAAATGGATAATACGGCTATTGTATCTTTAAAAGACATTGTGGTCGATTTTGACGGAGAAAACGTTTTGAACGGGTTCTCGCTGGACATCCATGATAAAGAGTTCGTCACGCTTTTAGGCCCTTCGGGGTGCGGAAAGACGACGACGCTTCGGGTGATCGGCGGTTTTCTTCAGCCAGGGTCGGGCAATGTCTTTTTTGATGGAAAAGACATCACCAATTTGCCGCCGTATAAGCGGCATGTCAACACGGTATTTCAAAAATATGCGTTGTTTCCGCACCTCAACGTATTTGAAAACGTCGCTTTTGGCCTTCGCCTGAATAAAGCGGTGGGAGAAAACGGTAAAAAGCACAAGCTGCCTGAGGCGGAGGTGCGCCAGCAGGTGCTGGAAATGCTGGAGCTGGTGGGCCTGAAAGGGTTTGGCCGGCGCAATATCGCCACGCTTTCGGGCGGGCAGCAGCAGCGGGTGGCCATTGCAAGGGCGCTGGTGAATCATCCGCGTATACTTTTGCTGGACGAGCCTTTGGGCGCCCTGGATTTAAAGCTGCGTAAAGAAATGCAGATCGAGCTCAAACGTATCCAGCAGAGCATGAATATCACTTTTATCTATGTGACGCACGACCAGGAGGAAGCCCTTACCATGAGCGACACCGTTGTGGTAATGAACAAAGGGCTGATCCAGCAGATCGGTTCTCCTGAAGATATTTATAATGAGCCGCAGAACCGTTTTGTGGCGGATTTTATAGGGGAATCCAACATCCTTTCAGGGATGATGCACAAGGATTTCAGCGTGGAATTTGCGGGGCAGACCTTTACCTGTGTGGACAAGGGTTTTGAACGTCAGGAACTGGTGGACGTGGTAGTGCGCCCGGAAGATATTGTTGTGGTGCCTGCCATTCAGGGAATGCTGACGGGCGTGGTGAAAAGCGTTGTTTTCAAAGGCGTACATTTTGAAATGCTGGTGGAACAGGCCGGATACGAGTGGAAGATCCATTCAACACAGGCCCAGCAGCCCGGTGAAGTGATCGGTATGAATATTGGCCCGGATGAAATCCACATCATGCGCAAGATGGAGGAATAAGCCGATGAAAGCCAAAATTTGTGCCGCGCCGTATCTGTTGTGGTCGGCTGTTTTTATTATCTGCCCGTTGGGCGTTGTCGTCTATTTTGCGCTGACAGACAAGGCCGGAAACTTTACACTGAATAATTTAATAAGCATTGGCGAATACAGTACGGTGTTCATGCGCAGCATCCTGCTGGCGGCAGTCGCTACCGCTATCTGTCTGGTGCTGGCGTATCCCATAAGCTACATGCTCAGCCGTATGCGCAAAAGCCGCCAGCACATGATGCAGATGCTGGTGCTGCTGCCGATGTGGATGAACTTTTTGCTGCGTACCTATGCGTGGATGACTTTGCTGGAAACAAACGGCCTTATCAATAAATTTTTGGGCTTTTTTGGTTTGGGGCCGTTTCAGATGATCAATACCCCGGGCGCGGTAGTGCTGGGGATGGTATATAACTATCTGCCGTTTATGATATTGCCGCTTTATACGGTGATGATCAAGATCGACGGCAGCCTGATCGAAGCCGCGCAGGACCTTGGCTGCAGTATGACTCAGATCTTACGCAAGGTGTTGCTTCCGCTCAGTGTGCCCGGTATCTCAACCGGTATCACCATGGTTTTCGTCCCAAGTGTCAGCACGTTTATCATCAGCCGTATGCTGGGGGGCGGCAACAACCTGTTGATCGGCGATCTGATCGAACTGCAGTTTTTGGGCAACAGTTACAATTACAATTTAGGCAGCGCCATGAGCCTGGTGCTGATGATTTTAGTGCTGGTTTGTATGGGGATCACCAACACCTTCAGCAACGAAGAGGAACTGGAGGGATCGATATGACGCGGCACAAGACCTCGGTGTGGGGCAAACTGTATTGGGCGCTTTTTTTAACGTTCATGTACCTGCCCATCGCCGTTATGATCGTGTTCAGCTTTAATGAATCGAAGAGCCGTACGTTGTTTACCGGTTTTACCACAAAGTGGTATACCAATCTGTTTCATAATGAAATGATACTGAACAGCCTGGCCGTTTCGCTGCTGATTGCGGCCATCTCTTCTGTTTTGGTGGCGGTTTTGGGTACGGCGGCGGCTGTCGGCATCAACAGCATGAAAAGAAAAAGCCGGGCGGTGGTGATGAATATCACCTATATTCCGTATCTGAACCCTGAGATCATCACCGGCGTCAGCATGATGCTTTTGTTTGTGATGGGACAGGGCGGCGTCAACTGGGTGCTGGAAAAACTAAATATGCCCCAGACGGTGCTGTTCGGCATCCCGACATTGGTGATCGCGCATATCACTTTCAATCTGCCCATTGTTATCTTCTCAGTATTACCAAAATTGAAACAGATGGATATCCGTCTGTATGAAGCGGCGCTGGATTTGGGCTGCAACCCGGCGCAGGCCTTTTTTAAGGTAGTGCTGCCTGAGATCATGCCGGGGATAACGGCGGGCTTTTTGATGGCGTTTACCTATTCCATCGATGATTTTATCATCAGTTATTTTACCAGCGGCACGGTGCAGACGCTGCCCATCGCCATTTATTCAATGACAAGAAAAAAAGTGAGCCCTGAGATCAACGCGCTGTCTACCATTATGTTCGGCGTGATTTTGCTGATCGTGATGCTGAACAGCTGGCGTGAGGATCATCGGGAGAAACGGCTTGCCCGCAAGGGCCCGGAGGAAACAGGCACGGCCGGCGGCCGGGCGGAAAGAAAGAGGAGAGGGAAAAAATGAAGCGTTTTTTTACGACGATATTTGCGGTACTGCTTTTGATAACGGTTTTGCCGTTTAGCGCGTTTGGAGAGGTGCAGACAGAAGAAGGCTATGATTATACCCGTTTTCAGGGCGAAAATATCACCTTGAATGTGTATAACTGGGGGCTGTACATTTCTGACGGTACCGACGATTCTATGAATGTGATACAGGAATTTGAAGATCTGACCGGTATCCAGGTGGTGTATAATACTTATGACACCAATGAAAACCT
>JAUNTE010000110.1 GCA_030538855.1 Oscillospiraceae bacterium | reverse complement strand
TGGATGGGTTTAGCAGCGTGCGCTGAGGCTCCGCCAAGAGTAAAACGGCTGCTATGGCCAGAAGTTTGTACCATTATAAGCCCATTGACTGATGAGGAAGTATAAAATAGTGGCAGACACTTTCATGTCCGCCGCTATTTGATTTATTGATAAAGGAAATGAGAAAAATAGCGAGAAACATCAAAACAAAGAATAAAGAAGAGAAGCACACCGTAACGCATACCATCGCAAAAGCTCCGAGGGGTGGGTTTGTTTTATAGCTGGAGCAATCGCGTAAAAGGAACGGCCCTTATTATTTTTACAGGGTTTTTTATAAAAGCCTTACCGGTAAAACTGTTTTATCTATGGCATGAAAAACGTATACGCCGGAACGGCAAGGGAGAGCATCGCACAATATGCCGTTTTATGGGAATCGATCTTTTAGCTGTGATGCGGACTGTTTAAGTGTAAATGATCTTATGTTTATTACGACACGTCAAAGAACGTTTTACATATTTAGTAACAGAAGAAAGTTGAAGAGGTATGAAATAAATAAGTTTGTGATAATGGGAGAGGGAGGAGACAGCCCCCACCGGCTTGATCATCCCTGTGATGGAACATCTGCCGTATCGTTTAAACAAAACATGGTGAAACTGCCGCGGCAGAGAAGGACGCCCTCTTGGGCCGTTACCTCGGTATCCACCACGCAGACACTGCGACCGCGGTGAACTACGCTGGCCGTGCCATACAAAAGGCCGCGGCCCACGCTTTTTAAAAAATGCACGCTGCTGTCAAGCGTCACATAGCGGCGTCCGTCGGCCCGTGCGGCGACACCGGCAGCCACATCCATTAAGGTAAAGAGAGCGCCCCCGTGAACGATACCGTAGGGGTTGAGAGACTGTGGGGCGACAGTGAGGGTGGTTTTTGCCGTATCGGACGTGACAGCGACGACGCTTACGCCGTTATGCTTCATAAATTCATTGTGCTCAATGAGAAAATCCTGCGAGGAGGAATTGGACATAACACGTTCCCCTTTCATAAGAGCTGTTTTTATTATAACGCAGACCGGCTTAAAAAAGAAGAGCAGACGATTTTAAGCCGCCGGTACGCCTTGATCTTGCATCCATGACTGCGGCTGTTGCAAGTGGGCGGCAAAGAGAGAAAAGAGAAAATGATTTTGATAAAAACACCGCAGAAGAAAAAATAGAAAATACATCATAACATAGCAGGCACAGCTGATCGATCACGATAGCAAAAAATAAGAAGGTGTATGCCCGGCACAAAACGGGTGCAGAGGGCAGAAAAAGGTTCAGCCCATGGCGCAGAAAAAAGACAGAGTATAAATTTCAAATCATGAGAACGATTCATAAAGCGTTGTGAAATTTTTATTGCGCGAAGGGGTGTAAAGTAGGGACGGAGGCAAGGCAAAGGGAGAAAAAGAACTTTTTGTTTTATAAAGCGGTCAGCCAAAGGAAAGCGGTGGAAATAAAACAGGGCCGCTGAGCTGTGGCTTGAAAACGAAGAAACGGGAGAAAAAGAAGAGAACTATTTGAGTTTTGCACACCTTTTTCATTTAAGTGGAAAAGCAGCTGTGGAAAACCGGTGGAAAATGTTGAAAAAATTACGAAAGGTTGATTTTTGTGATGAAAAAGCTTTGAAATCAACAAGGCGGATAATCACCTTTACATATAGAAATCAGGCAGTTTTTTTGACGCCGTGTTATAATAAAAGAAAAGCCTTATACAAAGGGTGAAGCACATGAGAAAGCGGAAAGGATGAAAGGGTGAAAAGGATGGGAGTGTGGAACAGTTTATTCTATACGCCATACCGCCCCGGCCCGGAGGAGACCCCCGCGGAGATGCCGCAAAACGCCCCGGGCCTGCCTTGGTGCGAGGAGACATATGACCCGGCCATAGATCGTGGGCCGAATGAATTGAGTGGTACCGGCCTGCCGCTGCCCCCGTATGAAAATGAAGAGCGGCAGGCTTATCGCCGTTATTTAGAGGACGAGCCCATTCCCGCTTTTTCACATAGCTGGCAGATCAAGGGGCCGGATACGCAGGCCCCCTGGCAAAAGCTGCTGTATCAAGCGCCCTGTTACCCTTTTTTAAAAAATGACCCTGTGATACAGAAGCTATTTGAAAAGCTGCTGAAAAAGGCGAGGGAGGAACTTTGCGAATTTTCCCCGAAGGGAAAGCATACGGTAAAAGCTGGGGAACGCCTGCGCGCCCACGGAAATGAGTTTCATCTGCTGATAACAGTGACAGGCAGCGGCGCTTTGCCGCAGGAGGCAGCGTTTGTCTTCAGCTGTAATCAGTGAAAGAACAGCGAGGCCAAGAATACAACAGGTGCGGCAGGAGGTTTAGGCAGAAAAGCCGCAGGGCGGCGTGCAGTAAACGCGCGCAGTAAAAATAATTGTTGGCTTTGGCAAAAAAGAAACGGCCCCCTGATGTAGGAAAATAAGACTACATCAGGGGGCGATTTTATGAAAAAACGGAAGTACACAAAAGTGGAAGCAATGGAAGCGGAAATTATGGAGATGCGGGGGGCGGGAAAGACACGGCGCGAGATAGGCGAACAGTTAGGGTCAACACTCAAACAGGTTGAAACATGGATCACACGGGATAACCGGAAACAGGCAAAACTGGCGGCGGGAATCATACCTCGTCCCAAGGGAAGAGCAAGGGGTGATGCCGCACCGGAAAATGTGGAGGCGGAGCAGGCCTACGAAATCAACCGTCTGAGGATGGAGAATAAGCTGCTGCGGGATTTTCTGCAATTGACAGGAAGAAAGTGAGAGCGAGGGTAAAGTATCATATCATTTATCGCCACAGAAAGGAATATCCAGTATTCGTTATGTGCCGGTTTTTTTCTGTGTCCAGAAGTAGCTATTACGATTTTGTTCATCGTCTTGGCAGCACAGAAAAGGACGCTGAGCTTGCCGCGATGATCGCCAGGCAGCGTGAGCAGTGTTTCCGAACCTATGGCTATCGCAGGAGGTGGTTATGGCTGGAAAGCAAAAACCTTCATCGTAATCCCAAGACAGTTCTGAAAATCATGAAGAAGTATGATCTGCTGTCTGAAATTCGTCGGCGCAGAAAGTGGGTTCAGATGGGACAGCAGATTCACAAATATGAAAATCTGCTCAATCAGGAGTTTCGCGCAGAGCATCCAAAGCAGAAATGGGTGACGGATATCTTCTGTATTTTTTTCTTACAAGGGCTGCTTTATTTGTCCATGATCCGCGATTTTTATGACAACAGTATTGTGGCATACAAGACCGGAACCCAGCAGACGGTAAACCTTGTCTTAGATACGATTCACCTTGCTATGAAGCGAAAAAGGGCCGCTGCAGAGTTACAGCTCCACAGCGGCCAGGGATTTCAGTACACCTCGCAAGCATACTTCAACCTGACTCAAGAATACGGCATAACGCCCGCTATGTCAAGGCGTGAGAACTGCTGCGACAAATGCTATGGCGGAGAACTTCTTTTCTATCCTCGAGGTAGAGTGTATCTACCGTCATAAACCCAATACACTGGCCGAAGCCAATGATTTGATCAATCGTTTTATCTATTTCTACAATCACGAGCGCATCCAGCTAAAGACCGGAGAGGCGCCGCTCGCGCGCCGCCTCTCCCCTTAAAACCTCATTTTCCTACTTAGGGCCCCGTTTTTTTGTGCTGTCTGCATAATCTGGGGCTGTTCAGACCGGCTTGTGAATTTGATTTAGCATAAAATAAAAGGCGGATATAACCCCAAAAGCGGGCGGAAAAGATCAAAAGTTTTCGCCGTCCGGCTCTTTTTCCACCCATCCGCAGCAGGGGCAATGGCCGAAAGCCGGTTCATATATTTTGCCGCAGCGAGAGCAGGTGATGGCTTCGTCTTTGTCGTAAACAGAAACGGGGGCGGCGGGGGCGCCAGCGGCCCGGTTATAACGTTCGATCCGTCCGCAGGCGGGGCAGAGATAGACGTCCGCCAGCAAAATTTGCCCCCTGCTGCTGAAAAGGCTGGCGTGCTTTTCACGGTCAAGCCGGAGGGTTTCAATACCCATGCGCCGCATGGCGAGGTGACAAACCGGACATTGTTTTTCTTTCATAAAGACGATTCCTTTATCTTATAAAAAATAAACTGAAAAAGGCCTCAAGGCCGCTTTCAGTATACCCCGCCGCAGAAAAGCTGTCAATCTTTGGCGGGAGATGGGCGGCAGCCGGGATAAAAGCGCTTGAGAGGCTTTGGACGCCGCCAGCGGATAAGACGAAAAGAAAGGGCCCATGCGGCAACAAGGCTTTTTACCCGGCTTTGCAGGGTTTTGGCGTAAAACCAGCGGGGGACGAAAGCTTCTTGCAGGTAAGAGGCGATGGGCGAACAAGGCCGCGCCGTAGACGTTTTCAGCCGCAGCCTTTATATCGGTGCGGGGAAAGAACAAAGATAAAAAGGCCTTGGTATTTGTCTTTTCTCGTGCTGTAAAAGCTGCTGAAAAGTTTGTGCTAAAACCCGTCGGTGCGGGAAAATCTGTGTTTATACAGCGGGGTGCTTTAGAAAAAACGTCATACGCAGCACCTGGCCGCCGTCGGTTTTAAAGGGGTTGGCCCTTTCACCGCCGCTTTTTATACGGTTTTGTTTTGACAGAAAAAAGGTGGAAAACCTTTAAAAAGCATGTTTTATAAAAGGGATAAAAACGGCGGAAAAGACAAAAAAGAAGCGGCTGTAAGAGTTGTTTGACATTTAAAAGGGCGGATAGTAGAATGAAAGGAAAATGGGTGCCTAAAAAGCAGCGTGGGGACAAGGGGCCTTGAAAAGGATCAAAAAAGGGGAGACGACGGTATGAAGGATGAACTGAAAATAAAAATGTATGCTTTTACAGTGGACTGTAAAGACCCCTACGCCTTGGCCGCCTTTTACGCGGCGCTGCTGAAATGGGAGATCGTATTTTATGACGAGGAATGGGCGTGCGTAGCCCCTAAGGGGACGGCGCAGGGCGCTTACCCCGGGATTACGTTTCAGCGCAATCTGGAATATAAAGCCCCCGTGTGGCCGGAAGAACCTGGCGCCCAGCAGCAGATGGCGCATCTGGATTTTGCTGTGGACGATTTGGAAAAGGCCGTGGAATATGCCCTTGGCTGCGGCGCGGCCCTGGCGAAGGAACAGTTCTCAGACAGTTGGAGAGTGATGCTGGACCCGGCGGGGCATCCTTTTTGTCTGTGTGAGATGAAGGCGGTTATAGAGAGCGAACATTTCGCCCTGTTATAGAGAACGGGATTTAGTAAAATACACATTTTTGAAAAGAGCAAAGCGGAGGGCTTGACAGCGCTGCACCAAGTTACCGACCGCTTTTTGCCCACAGAGCGGCAGTTTTTGACGGCGGTATTCTAGGTTTTTGACAATAGATGATACAAAATCGGCGGGAAAGTAAAAGCCGGCTGCCCGGGCAGAGACCTCAGGACCACATGAGCGGGAAAGCGGCGTTTATATGTAAAGGCGGCCAAAGCGCGGCGGGAATGACCGGGCGGGTATGGAGGGCGCCCTTTTTAAAAGCGCCGCAGCTGCCCTTGGATGGCCGCCTGCATGAGAGAAAAGGCCGGGCGGCGGGGAAAATAAGAGTGAAAGATAAATAGCGCTGATTACATGAAAGGTGAAAACGCAAGGCCTGTTTTTATTGCAGTACAATAAAAAATAGCCGAAGCGAAGCGGAGGCTATTTTTTTGGCCAATCGCCCGGTTGCCGCAATAGCGGCGAGGGCGAGGCCCTGGAGATCAAATATTTTTTATTGCGTAGCAATAAAAAATAGCCGAGAATGAATGACGCTGCGGCTGAGGTTATAGGTTTATTTTTTGTTGTTTTGCGACGTGCGCTTAGAAAAGCGCCCTGCTTCACAATAAAAACCAGCCACAGCAAAGCAACGGCTGGTTTTTTAGCCATCCGACCGGTTGCCGCTTTAGCTTTGGGGGCGAACCCATCGGGATCAAATATTTTTATTGCCTGAAAGCGAAAAAACCGCTCAAAAGGCTATGCGAGTTTTTGCATGGCGTACTGTAAACCCTCATGAAATCACGGGTTGCACATATGCCCTTAAAAAGAGCCGCCACACTTTGAGCGGCATTTGGGCGGCAAAAAACAAAATCAGCAAGCCATTGTCCGGCTTGCTGACAGCCCCTATCATACAGCATATACCTCTAAAAATCAAACCTCGAAAATCTATTTATGATGGGTTACAGACACATACCGAAAAGAGCCTGCCAACAGAACATTAGGCCCAAAAATCCCCTGATAGAATGAGCCTTTGTGGGCGCCAAACCGTGGAGGTTTGTATGATTTATCCAAAAGCCCCGAAAACGGGCTTCTATCGTTCGGTATGACCGCCCCGGCATGATAATTTTCTTCTCCATGGCGGGGCCATTTTCATTCGTGGCGGGAATCCGATCCCAATCATGGCAAGCAGGGCATGCGCGTACACACTCCTGCAAAACGCTTATTGCGGGACCGCCAGCAAAGGCTTTTTTATTGCTTCTACGAGGCGGCTGCACGTCCTGCGGACGCTTCCAAGTATGAGGGGAACTCTTTTCCCGGCCAGTCAAGTCTCCTGTCTAACAGCGCCCGCAAGGGCATGTGGCCGCTCCACCCGTGAAGCGTTTCGCAAGGCAGCGTGAGCGGCCCTTGCCGGGGGATTGAGGGAAGCCCCAACAAGCATATTTTACAGGTTTTCGCACAGGCGAAAAAGTGGAAAATCGTTTCGTGTGTACCACGAAACACTGCTTGCCACGATTGAAAATAACGAATAGTATAGCACTTTCGTCCAGGAAGGCGAAACTGCAAACTACGTTTCGTTCGTACTTCCAATTTCAAGTAGATTGCCTTCCGGGTCGGCAACATAAAAGTTACGGATGCCAAAAGGATAGGTGATGGGTTCTCCGGTGGGAAAGCACAGTTCTAACTTTGATAGCCGCTCATATTCCGCATCCACATCAGCAAACCCCGGTAGCCACAAGGCAATTTCAAATGATTGGTTAATTCCCTTTGGCGGAACATAACTCTCTCCAATAGCCTTTACAAATTGTTCTCTGCTGTACATGAACAAAGACAACGCACCGCTTGCTGTTTCGAACTCCGCAAAATCCCCGCCGTCCCATTGTGTAGAAAAACCCAATATATCTCTGTAAAATCGAACCATACTATCCATATCACCGGCTAATAGGCTCGC
>JAUNTE010000109.1 GCA_030538855.1 Oscillospiraceae bacterium | reverse complement strand
GGCTTTTGTTTAAAAGAAAAGTAAGATCGAAACTTTTACGAAGGATACCCCGGAGACTCAAAATTCCATAATTTTCATGATGGGATCAAACAAAATATTTACAATTTTATGAACCCCGCTTCACCCTTAGCAAGCGTTGCTATTGTAAAAAGTATTTTTATTTTTTGATGTGATTTTCTGAATTCTGCCGCTTTACAAAACAAAAAAGCCGTCTAAGGTAAGACGGCTTTTCGTTTCAGGGCATTGGCTTTCTTATTGGCCGAGCGGGGTGCCGCAAACGCGGCAGCAGTCGTTTTCATGCGGTGTGAGCGTTTTACAATGACTGCAATACAGATAGTCCCATCTTGGTTGTATTTCAGCGGCAAATACTGTGACGGATGAACAGAGCAGCATAAGCGTGGCAAGTGATACTGTGACGATGCGTTTGATTTTTGTTTTCATAACGATTTCCTCCTTTTAATATTGCATTTTCCAGTTGCTATTGGGACAAGAAAACAATAACATAATATGGAAAATTTTTCAATATTTTTTAAAATAAAATTTTCTTTAAGTTTAAAAAAGTGGATTCGGACGGCGTCAAAAAGAAAATTTCACTATTTTATCATGAACAAAACGTCTTTTAAATAAACCCCTGCCAGCTGTTTAACGGCTAAATTTTAAAAAAACAAACTAGTATCTCTATTTACCAAATATAAAAGCTTAATCATAAAGCCGCCGTGTTTCCGCTTTCAAAATGTTATAAAATGTGATACACTTGGTTCATTGTTAGGAGGGGTGCCGCATGGACATCACATCATTTGTGGATTTGAAGGAATTGCAGCGTATACAGGATCTTTTTTCAGACGCGACCGGCCTTGCCGCAATCGCCGTTGACGCACAGGGCAGCTATATCACAAAAGGCAGTAATTTCACTGAATTTTGTATGAAATATACCCGCGGCTCTGCCGAAGGGGCAAAACGATGCATCAAATGCGACAATGAATGCAAAGGCACGTATTTTTGCCATGCGGGCCTGATGGATTTTGCCTCCGACATTATGGTAAACGGTGAACGGGTGGGCGCTGTGATCGGTGGTCAGGTGCTGCCAAACCCGCCCGACGCAGAAAAGTTCCGTGTCATTGCCCGTGAACTGGGCATCAGCGAAGAAGCCTATCTGGACGCGCTGAAAAAAGTGCCTATCCGCAGCGAAAAGATGATCCGCGCCGCCGCGCAGCTGCTGGGCAGCGTCGTCAACCAGCTGGTAAATCTCAGTTATTTCAAAAAACTTAATGAAAAGAAAATCGAACTTTTTGACGCCGAAATGGGAAACGCGCAAAAAGCGGCCGCTGAAATCAAAGAGATCACCCGCGGGCTTGAGCAGGTGGCCTCTATGGAAAATATCCTCTCGGTCAACGCTTCTATCGAAGCCGGGCGGGCCGGTGCGGCTGGGGCCGGCTTCGCCGTCGTCGCCCGTGAGATCGGCCAGCTTTCACACAACGCCGCTGAGAGCTATGCCGCCATCCAGCGCCAGACAGAGCAGGTAAGCGCCTGTATCTCTAAAATGAGCGACATCAAACTATAATAGCTTTTTCTTGTCTTTGTTTTAAGCGTGTTCCGTCTTCTTGCGGCGGTGTTCAATCTTTTTAAGCGTCGTCAGTCTGTTTTTCAGCAGCCATCAACGCCGGTAAACCTTTGTTCTGTTTTTGGCGGGTACATATGGCAGAGAAAACCGGCCGCGCCCTTTGCCGCCACGAGAAAATTTATCCCCCTCCGTTTGCGCTCTATAGAAAAGCACGGTGACTCTAACCGGGTCACCGCGCTTTTTTAGATACGCCGAACGTCAAAGCTGCCAATACAAACCAGTGTTTTCTCATATCCTTACGCCTTTTTGCAGGCTTTTGTTTTTCTGATTTAAAAGACGCGGCCCGCTTCACCCCTGCCGCACAATTGCCATATGTCTCTTTTCAGGCTATAATATTCTTTAGAAAGGAGCGTTTCCATTTGAAAAAGCTGAAACAGACAGGCGTTCGTATGAAGGAAAGTCTTTTTAAAAACTTCCGTTCTGCGACGCTGAATTTTATTTTTATCATACTTTTTGTAAACGTATTTCAAACAGTGTTTGGGATGGAAAATTCCATTGTCGGCGTTATCTTTACCATCATGATGTCGGCATCGATGGTGCGAGACCTGACAGCCGCCCCGGTCAAGCATCTCTGTATCCAGACAGCCGTTTTGTTTTTGATGACCTGCGCCGCCTGTCTGGTGGTAAACGCCCCGCCGCTGCTGGCGCTGCCCGTCAATTTTGCCATGCTTTTTTTGATCCTGTACGCCTTCACCTATGAGTACACCAGCCATCTGTACTTTCCCTATATCCTTTCCTATCTGTTTTTGGTATTTATTTCTCCAGTCACGCCGGGGCAGCTGCCCAAAAGGCTGCTGGGCGTATTTGCCGGGGCCGTCTCTATCAGCTGGTGAAGGGAAGAAAACGGATAGCCTGTACGGCCCGCGACGTGTTATCCTCTATGATAGAGCATGCCGAAGGCTGTATCAGCTGCTTGCTTGCAGGCAAAGGCGTCCCCCATAGCCCTGACCAACTGCGTGCGGAACTGTGCAAACTGAGCAAAGCGGTTTATGACCGCCGAAAAAAAATGCTGTGTATTTCAGACGCCGGTTTCGCCATGGTGGATACGGGCCGCGGCCTTGAAAACCTTGTTCTGCTTCTCTATGAGCTGGAGGGGCCAGTCACACCCCAGCGGGCGGAAATGCTGCGGTATATCTCCGGCTGCCTGTCTTCTTTTCAGGCATTTGTAAAAGGGGAGGCCGCCGGGATACCGCCGCTTTGCCGGGAGGCTTTCGAGGCTGAAGACAGCGCCCGGGCCGGGCAGTTCTATCAATGTCTTTTGTACATCCAAACCCACATCCTGCAAATGGCCCAGCCGGAGAATAAACGGCGCTACCGCAAAACGCTTTTGTCTCTCTCCGTCCGGCTGAAAGCCGCGTTTCGCGTCAGCCCTGTCCGGGCCGTTTATGCGCTGCGCGTCTCCTGCCTGCTGGCCGCCTGTACCCTTTTGGTACAGATGCTCGGCCTGCCGCATGGAAAATGGCTGCTTTTCACCGTCGCCTCTGTCTCTCTTCCGTATGCGGACGATGTGGGCGCCAAAGCTAAAAAAAGAATGCTTGCCACTTTTATCGGCGGCCTTTGCAGCATTCTCATCTTTTCTCTGATCCCTTCCAGCACCGGCAGAACCGTCGTCATGATGCTTTCGGGCTATCTGTCTTTTTATTTTACCAATTATTCCGCCACCTTCGCCTGTTCTACGGTGGGCGCGCTCGGGGGCGCGGTATTTATGGGGGCGTTTGGCTGGGGGGCTGTCGGGGCTATGACGGCAATCCGTTTTGGCTATGTCATTGCGGGCGTCTTGATCGCCCTGTTTTTCAATCTTGTATGTTTCCCCTTCAAACGTGAAAAAGCCACCCGCCAGCTTTTTCAAAAGTACCTTTCGACGGTAAAGCTGCTGACGCGGGTGTGCCAGAAAAAGTGTGATGACTCACAGCTCTATTACGGCCTTGTCATCCAGGCCCATCTGCTGGAAGATAAACTTGGACAAAATATTCAGGACCTCAACTGGGAAGGCGCGAAAGATTTACTGAAAAAATGTCGTGAGGCCATACGCGCGGCCCACCGGCAGCCTTACCTCAACAGTGCGCAGGCCCTCTTTTAAAACCGGGTGGATGGAGTTTGTTGTCTTTTTCAATTCTCACGCTTACCAAAAGCAGAAAACTTTTTTGAAAAAATCATTGCAAGCTTTCAAAAACATTACGGTGCACGGCGGCTTTTTTATAAAAGCCGCCGTTTTACTCTCTATGCCCGTCATGTTATAATAAATAAAACTTCGTGTGCGCCGTTTAGGGCCCGATAGGATAAGGAGGACGTCTATGAACTGGGAGCCATGGACAGGGTGTTATAAAGCGAGTGAGGGCTGTGACAATTGTTATTTTTATGGCCCCCATGCGAAACGTTATGGGCAAAACACCATCCAAAAAACAGATAAATTTGATTGGCCTGTCAGAAAAAACGCCAAAGGGGAATATAACATCAAGGGAAATAAAATACTTGCCACCTGTTTTGCCACAGATTTTTTTCTTCCTGAGGCGGACGAATGGCGCAAAGAGGCCTGGGCCATGATAAAAGAACGCCCCGACATTGAATTTTTGATTTTGACCAAGCGGATCGACCGTTTCCCTGTCTCTCTTCCGGCAGATTGGGGCGCGGGTTACGACAATGTGAATATAGGTTGCACCGTTGAAAACCAGCGGACGGCCGACTACAGGCTGCCCTTATTTTTGTCTTATCCCATAAAAAAACGGTTTATCGGCTGCGCCCCACTGCTTGAAAAAATCGACCTGTCGCCTTATCTGCACGGGGTAAACCACGTCACCGTCGGGGGCGAGACCGGGCGCGACGCCCGCCTATGCGATTACCGGTGGGTGCTTCATATCCGCCAGCAATGCGCCGCCGCCAATATCACCTTTTGGTTCAAAAATACCGGCTCTCTTTTTAAACACGACGGCATCACTGAAAAAGTCAACCCCTTTAAACAGTCCGCCGCTGCAAAAGCCTTTGGCATCGATATTTCCGATGGCAAACGGCTGTTTTGACAGCAGCTTTTGTTCTCATAAAATCAAAAAACGACGGCCTCAGCTGTACAAGGCGAAAAGGCACGGCATTCTCTTCATATATTCAAGGCTTTCGGCAGACATATGCCCCCGGCAAAGGCGGCAGAGCCGACAGTGTGATTTTCTCTTTTTGGGGCCTGTGCTGTAACGTTTTCATACTGTTTCGGCCCCGCCTTTGGCGCTGCCTGCCAAACCCGACATATCTCTGCGGCGTACCTCCGCCCCGCTTTTTTGCAGTACACAAAACGCTTTTCGGCATCCCGGCGCGCAGGGGAACCTGCCAAAAAACGATGCTATATAAAAAGAGGGCCTCGGCGGCAAAAACGCAAACCGATATGTTCATCAAAAGGCGGCGTTGAAATTCACCTGGATTTCAACGCCGCCTTTTTCATTTGTATGATCGCGCGCATCTGCGTCCTTGGCCCATACCTGCAGCAATTGGAACAGCTTCGCCGCCCCGCCCCCGAATTTTACCCAAAGCTATAACTATTCATTTTTATACCACTCGTAAAAATCAATGGCAGGACGGTTTTCTCTTTCAGCTCTTCAGTTTTTCATCAAAACCGGCAAAAGCGGACCGTTTTTTCTCATTTCGCACAAGAAGGAGTAAAAAGGCCACCGCCAATACTGCGGCCAGCATCCCGGCCGCGGCAGGGGTCAGCCATACGCCGTCCAGCCCCAAAAGCGGCGGAAGCACCCCCAGCGAGATGAGCGGAAATACCAGCGTCCTGCAAAAGGCCAGCACCAGTGAATAACCCGCCCGGCCCAGCGCCGTAAAAAACGAGCTGAGGCATGTCCCCAGCCATTTTACCAGATAACACACCGAGAACAGCCGCATGGCCCTCTCGCTCATCTCAAGCAAAGCGGCGTCGCCTTTTTGTACAAACAGCGCAATCACCCCCTCGCCGCCCGCCAGCATCACAGCCATCGCCGCCGCCGACATCGCCGCCCCCGCGGCCAGCACCCATTTTTCAAGGGCGAACACCCGTTTTCTCTGTTTTGCCCCATAGTTATAGCTCAAAGCGGGCTGGAGAGAATCCGCCATGCCAAACACCATCGCGTCCACCACGCTGTCTACATACATGACGATGGAAAACGCCGCTACCGCCATGGAGCCCGAGATGCGCAGCAGCGTCCCGTTGAGCGCCAGCATCATCACCGAGCCCGCAATGTTGGAGAAGAATTCAGACGAGCCGTTCGCCAAAATATTTCCTAAAAGACGCGGCGGCAGCCCTCCTTTTACAAACCGCAGGGGCAGTTTTCCCCTGATAAACGGCAGAAAACCCAGCGCTGTCCCCAGCGTCAGGCTGAGGCAGGAGGCAAACGCCGCCGAGGCCGCGCCTTTTTTCAATATCACAACAAATAAAAAATCCAGCGCGATATTCAAAATAGAGATCATGACATTCAGCACCATGCTGTAGCGCACCCGTCCGCAGATGCGCAGGTAATTGTCCACCGCAAAAAAAATCATGATGGCCGGAGAAAATACGGCGTAAACCTGCAGATACTCCACCGCTATCGAGGCGACGGACGGCTGCGCGCCCATCAGCCGCAGGGCGGGGCCCGCCAAAAAATATCCGGCCATCCCCACCACGCATGAGATCAGCACGATCAGCCCCGAGCAAAAGCTGAAAATACGGCTGGCGGCCCCGGCCTCTTTTGCCCCAAGCCGCAGGGCGATCTGTA
Source organism: Oscillospiraceae bacterium (assembly GCA_030538855.1). Taxonomy (GTDB): domain Bacteria; phylum Bacillota; class Clostridia; order Oscillospirales; family Ruminococcaceae; genus JAUNTE01. The sequence continues at coordinate 843 of JAUNTE010000109.1, read as the reverse complement.
CCGACGAGCCCACCGCCACCATATCCGCCAGCGCAAAGCTCATCAAAATAAGGGGCATCACCAAATTTACCGCCGCAAGCGCGTCCTCACCCACAAATTGTCCCACAAAAATGCCGTCCGCCACGGTATAAAGCGACGTCACGGCCATACTGATGGCGCTGGGCGCGGCGCACCGTAAAAACAGGCGGCCGGGCGACAGCGTTTCAAATAATTTTTCCTGCTGTACCATATGAAAAACCCTTCATAAATTCCGCGCTGAACGCGTCTAAAATATGACAGAAAACCTCGATCTCTTCTTTTGTAAACTGTTTCTCCACCGCCTGCGCCGCCCGCTCAAACGGGCGGTCGTACGCGCGCAGGGCTTCCGCCACCACGGGGCTTACAGTCAGATAGATCACCCGCCTGTCTTTTTCGCTTCTTGTCTTCACTACCAGCCCTGTTTTTACCAGCTCATTCACTTTCATGGTGGCCGCCGGTTTTGTGATATGCAGGGTGGCGGCCAGGGTGCTGGCGGTACAGCCGCCCTGCATCTGCTGATACGAGATAACGTCCAGATACATCATGCTGTTGTAAGACAGCTCTCCGCCGCCCGTGCGGTTCAGCTGTATCAGGTCGCCCACCGTCATATCGTAATAATAACGGTTCAAGCTGTCTCTCAAATCCATCTATCCGGTCTCCTCTCGGCCTTCCTTGGCAGTTGGTTAAGCAAATTTATATAAATTTGCTTAACCAACTATAACAAATCTGTTTTTCCTTGTCAAGCGTTTTTCTAAAAGAGCGTATATACTACGGTACGCGGCAGGCACTACATATTTTAAAAGTATATCTTATGTAAACGGGCTT
>JAUNTE010000108.1 GCA_030538855.1 Oscillospiraceae bacterium | reverse complement strand
GGAAGAAGGGCAGCCTTTTCCTATACTTGCTCTTTAAATTTCTTTAAAAGAAAGAGCGAAAGCGGATAATCCGCTTTCGCTGAACTGGTATTGACAGGCCGCGCTTTATAAAAATGATGAATCATATCTTTTTATTGTTACATAAATATCTGGTTGCACAGGGGGGCACCAAAAGGTATCAAACCATAACCACTTTATGCATATTGGAATGCACAAGGCCCTATAAGCCGGTATTTATGCAGTTTTGCAGCGTTTCACACTTTTTTTGACAAGCGGCAATGAAACATTATTTTATCAAAAACAAAACCGCCGTTTACTTTAAACCGTAACATGAACTGCCCGCGCCCCGCTATTTTACCGCCACATGTAATCGAAAGCCGCCGTATATGGAGAGGAAAACACCGGGCAGCCTTTTTATTTTACACAAGCTGCATATCAGCCTTTTTTCCAGCGTTTCAGGGTCGGCAAAAATTCCATCAGCTGCGCTTTTGCCTCCGCTCTGGTCAAATGCAGCCCCATAGACGCATTCCATTGGTCCAACTCCTGTAAATTCTGTTCGGCCATTTCCTCCATGGTAATATCTTGGGTAAAGTTCCCCTGCTGATAGCAGAAAGCACAATATTCCCCGCATCTGCCCCCGCCGCGTTCCGTTCCCTTATCGCTGTCTTTTTCTAAAATCATACCGCAGCTTTGGCATTGTGCCGCCGGGCGCCCCAGCAAATAGTCCGCCGACACGTCAAAGGTTTCGGCAATCAATTTCAGCATGTCTGTATTGGGTATGGTATCCCCATTTTCCCATCGTGAAACAGCCTGTCTGGTAACCGGCAGTTTTGCGGCAAATTCCTCCTGAGACAAACCGAGGCTTTTCCGCAATTCTAAAATCACGTTTTTGGTCTCCATATCATATCCCCCTCCTCTTTTATCATTTTACCGCGCAAAGTACTGGCGCGCAAGCAACGCGCCGTTGCTGCCCCTGGCCGCCGCACCGTACGCAGTGCGCCGCCCGGCAAGGCCCTGTAAAGCCTTTATCGCCATCGACATTTGGGATATAACGTGAAAACAGAAAACGCAGCAGAAAAAGAGAGGGATGCCCGGCATACTTGGGCGCTGATGATACTGTGACGCCTTGTATATAAGGCAAAAAGCAGATAATCAAAAAACCGATAAAACCTGCGCCGTCAGCTTTTACCGGTCTGTTATCCCCTTAAATGGAAATACGACAAGCCGGGGGCGCGCCCGGTACAAAAAAGGCGGCCTTTGATTCTGGAATGAAAAGCTTATATCCGATAGAAAAGCGGCTGCAATACACAGATATGGCAGCAGCCGCTATTTTGATGCACGTCTTTATCTTATTACAGGGCAGCGCAAGGCTTATTTGCATTTCAGCTGATGCCGTTTTGCTGTGCATTTGCAATCATCTTTGCCAATTCGGTACCGCTTTCCTGCATACCCCGTTTCATCCACTCGATCACCCAGCCGAATATCATATAGGCGACCGAAGAACGGAGATAGGCCGCAGCATTCGGCAGTTCAGGTGATATCTCTGTCTGCTGTAAAAGAGTGCCGAGCACGATCTCCGAAAGGCCCGCCTGGTACAGCGCAAGATAGAATACCGCATGTTCCTGATAAAAATCCAGCAGGGCAATAAGTATCTCTGTGGGCGCAGTATGCTTTTGCCGTTCATAACCTTTTTTCCATTGCAGGGCCAGACGCTCTGCCTCCTGCCGCAGAACATCTTCTTTACCGGTATAATTGCGGTAAAAAGATGAACGGCCCACACACGCTCTTTCAGTCAGGGCGCTGATAACGATATCATGAAAATCCTGCTCCTTCATCATTTCTAACAGGGTATTTAAAATTTGTCCTCGAACATAACTGTTCTTTTCTTTATTATTCCCTTTCATCTGCAGATACAAAACCTCCTTGTTTGTCCCGTTTTTGTCAAGACAATTGACTCGTGATGATTGTTATGATACATTTGTCCCGACGAATTGTCAAGGAGGGAACACGATGCCGGTTACATTAAAACGGCTGATTATTTTTGCCATTATCATTACCGGGGCCTTTGTGCTGGGACGTCTGGCGGTCAGAGCGGCCATCAATTTGCTGCTGGGCGGCACACTGTTTGGAGGCAACTTTTTATGAGCAGGATAAAGAGAAAGGGCAGCGTCATGTGGGGGGCTGTTTATTTTGGAACATTTATCGCCGTATTTTTCATTTCTGTAATGATGAAGCTCAAGACCGGCCCCTTTCATGGAAAATACACAGTGGATTGGAACGATAGGGTTGGAACAGTTTATACCGATCTTCCTTATGGGGACGGTGATTTAAATAAATTTGATCTTTATGTGCCTGCCGGTCACACAAAGAACAGTTATGGCTTGATCGTCTATCTGCACGCCGGGGGTTTTACCAGCGGCGACAAAAGCGGAGATGGAAACATTCTGAAATGGCTTTGCGCTAAGGGGTATGTGACGGCTGGCGTTAATTATACCCTGTTTACCGAGGAAACCCCCACCGCCAGCGTGTATTCACAGACGATGGATGTGAAGGACGCTATACCCTATGTGGCTGCAAAAGCGGAACAGCTGGGATACAAACTGGACAGAATGGCAATTGGCGGCGGCAGCGCGGGCGGTACATTGGCATTGGTTTATGCTTATCGGGACGCCGGTGCTTCTTCCCTTCCCGTAAAAATGGTTTTTGAAATGGTCGGCCCCGCCAGCTTTTATTATGAGAACTGGACAAACTACGGCCTTGACCAAAACCCCGAGGCTGCGGCAAAGCTGTTTAGTGCTATGTCCGGCACACAGCTCACCCCCGAGATGATGCTCTCTCAAGAGTATTTAGAAATCGTCAAGCCAATTTCTGCTGACAGGTGGGTCAATAAAAATTCTGTTCCTGCGCTGATGGCTTATGGCACGCATGATAAGATCTGCCCCTATTTAAGCGTTCAGCCTCTCATTGCCGCACTAAACAAAAACAATGTGCCATATGATTATTTTGAGTTTCCACATTCCGGCCACGGGCTGCAAAACGACAACAAACTATATACACAATACATGGATAAATTAGAAGAATATCTTATGAAATATATGAACTGATATTACAGCACACTGAAAATAACAGACGCACATCACAAAACCAGCTGTGCCGGAAGGCGTTTTCAATCAAGGCCCCGCCGCTTCTCTCTTCGCCTTGGCGGCCGCCAGCGCACAGGCCGCAACCGGGCGGACCTATATGCCGCTGTTTGTCCCTCTGCATGGATATAAAAAACGGCCGCGGCATATCTCATGCGCGGCCTCTCTTTGCAATCAGCTGAAAATATGATCTTTTTAAAAACCCTTACCCGCCGTTGAGGAAACGATCGGCTTTCCATCCCCGTCAAGCAGGGGCGTCAAACCGGCTGTATTGGCGGCCCTATGAAACAGATAATTTACCCCCGTCTCTTTATCCACCCAAATCTCTGTCACCGTTATCGCCCCCTGCGAGTAAGTCTTTTCAAATCTATCCACGGCTTTGTCCCCTTTCAGGGGCGCGGCTTATCCCGCGCCCCGGTACTCTGTCGCTCTCTATCTATCGTTATTTGCCGCACGGTTTTGTCTGGCCTGCCCTGCAGGCAAAACCCGTTTTATCCAAAGCCGCCTGTAAAAATCCTGCATTTTTTACAGGCCTCTCCGTCCGGCCTGCTATGTAAAAAAGATCCATCGTTTATTCTGCGCGGCCTCTCACGCGGTACAGCGGCTGCCTTTCTGCAGGCCCGCCCTTTGTTTATTTCTCCTGAATGTTTTTACGCGCCCACAGCTGCAGCGCCTGCGCGTTTACGGCCAGGTCCTCCAGCTCATCTAAAATACTGTCAAACTCCGGGCGCTCTTCATTGGTGATCTGCCCGTCGGCCGCAATGGTGATAAGCCTGCGCCGCAGCTCTTCCACATCCTTCAGCGAACCCAGCACCTTCAGTGTCAGGCGGTCAAGGTCGTCCACCGTCAGCTCGGGCACTGTCTGGCGGCCAATAGAACATTCTCTTGCGCAGTAGGTGTTGCACAGTTCAGGCGCCTCATACGCCAGCGACATGTTCAGCACTTCTTCAGGATAGGGGCAAATCGTCCCAAGCTCAATACGGGCAAGCCGTGTACGGTCAATGCCAAGCGCCTCCGCCGTCTTTTCCCGGCTCTCATACACTGTATTTGTTTCCGCCGCTTTATAACGTGCAATACAGTATACATTATCCGCCGCTTTCGTCGCTTTTTTACCCATGTTCTTCTCCTCTTCCCTATTGTAGTATTAAACTACGGGCAGGGGCTTCATAATTGTTTACCTTTACATTTTAGTACACTATGTACTGTTTGTAAAGCGCCGTCCACAAGATGGTGTGGAGTTTCCTGCCCGCCTTGAAATAAATACATCGTTTAGGGGGTATTTGGGGGATGAAGGCATCTGCGATCTACGCAAAAACCATGAATTTTGTCTGGCTGAAACTAGGCCTGGGCCTGCTTACGCTGGTGATTTCCTGCGTGCTGCTGGGCCTGGCCTTTGGCATTGCGGCGCTGTTTCAGTTTGAAGGGGGCCTGCTGTTTTTTCTTTTAGGGCTCTGGCTGGTACTTACCGCGTCCGCCTCGGGGCTTATCAACCACTATTTCGGTTATCTGGTGAAAGCTGGCCACATTGCGGTTGTGACCGAGGCCGTGACCACCGGCGTTTTACCGGACGCCCAGTTTTCTGCTGCGGCTGAAAAGGTGAAAGCGCGCTTTGCCGCCAGCAATGTCTATTTTGTTGTGGACAGGCTGGTAAGCGGAGCGGTGCGGCAGCTGCAAAATGGTGTGGACAAAGTCGACAGCATGCTGGGCAATCTGCCGGGCGTGAGCGCCCTGCTCACTTTTGCCAAGCTGTTTATCGGCGTGGCGCTGGGTTATGTAGACGAATGCTGCCTGGGCTACACCTTTTATAAACAGGACCAAAACGCTTTTAAAAGCGCAGCCGACGGCGTTGTGATCTATTTTCAAAATTGGAAGACTTTGATGAAGAGCGCCGCCAAAACATCACTGATCGTGGTGGGGCTGTTCGTCGCCGTGACCATCGTCTCTTTTGCTTTGCTCGGCGGGTTGTTCGCCCTGCTGGGGTGGAGCGGCTGGATCGCCTTTCTGCTCTCCTTTCTTGTGGCCTATGCGGTGAAAAGCGCTTTCATCGACAGCTATATCATGATCAAAATGCTGTCTTCTTATATGCAGACGGCGCCCTCTACCGAGATCACCTTTGACCTGTATGAAAAACTTTGCAAATTGTCGCGCAAATTTAAAGAGCTTTTTCAAAAGGGGAAATCAGAAGCTTCAGCGGCCGTTCCGTCGCCCGCGCCCGGCACTGTCTGACGTTTATTTTGGAATGCAACAAGTCCCGCTGCTTTAAAGCAGCGGGACTCTTTTTATATCTATAACCGCCATGGGCCCGATGCGCAGAACCTTACCGGGCTTTTCCTCCATCGCACACACTCTTTGGCGGGCGCAAACCCTGTGCGGGGCAGGGCGGAGAAAACGGGGCATCAAAAATCGGGCCAGGCTCATTTCGATCCACCCGCTTTGTGGGGGCGCGACAAGGGAAACGTTCGGCCTTGCGGCTGTCTGTTTATTTCAATCCATGCGCCCCATACGGGGCGCGACCGATGAGATTGACATGGAACGCAGAGAGCCCGAATTTCAACCCATACGCCCCATGCGGGGCGCGACTCAGCCGACCCGGCTGTTGCCGTACTTGTTGGGTGGATTTCAATTCACCCGTCCCCTGCGGGGCGTGGCCCTATACAAGAGTCCCTTTGTATTTTGGATTTAAAAATTTCAATCCACCCGTCCCCATAACGAAGGCTGAGAGAGTTGGAAACAATCCATGCGCTTTAAAAAGCGGCTAAAATACCGCCCTCACCCGCATAATAACCGGTGAGGCCGCGGCAGGGCAGCACCGTCACCCTGCACCGGGGATGCTTTTTCAAGATCAGTTTATACAGCAGTTTGGCCGCCGTCTCTGCCCGGCAGTGGTGAAGATAGATCTCCGCGTCCTCCCGCAGGCCTCTTTTTTCCATCTCCTGCAAAAAAAGAGAAAACGCCCGCGCCTCGCCCCGTGTTTTATGCAGGATGCCAAGCTCGCCTTTTTCAGTGGCCCGGCCCACCGCCCGCATCCCCAGGCAAGAGGCCAACGCCCCCGTCAGTTTATTCATCCGGCCATTTTTTATCAGGGTATCGAAGCTGCGCAGGGTGAACAGCAGCTGCTTTTCGCGGTTATACTTTTCAGCCTCTTCACATACCTCTTCAAAGCTTTTTCCGGCGTCGATCAGACGGCTGATCTCACGGCAGAGCAATACCATATGTCCTGCGGTGGAACGGGTGTCGATCACATGGATCTTTTTTCCCGGCTCTTTTTCCAGCATCATATCACGGGCGATCAGCGCGCTGTTATAGGTGCCGGATAACGCGCTGGTCATGGTCACCGCGATGATCTGATCGGCCTTGGCAAATTCCTGCGCCCATTCAGCGGGGCTGGGACAGGCCGAACTGGTACGGCCCGGATAATCCGCCAGCGCTTGGCGCAGACGCAGAAGGTCAAGCGAGGCGTCGTCGGTAAATACTTCTTCACCCACAACAATTTTTAAGGGCACCGTGCCAAAAGAGACGTCTTCTCCTGTTGCAAGGCCGCACAGGGTCAGGTCACAGGAACTGTCCGCCACAATTCTCCAAGTCATACCGTCCTCCTAAAATATAATATGGTTTTCATAACCACATCATATCACGTTTTATTTTATACGTCAACCGCGCCGCTCTTCCATCCCATTGCAGACAAGGGTATATGGTAAAAATCTCGTTGATTCCAAAAATATCCTTGAGAAGAATAAGTCAATATGATAGTATATAAAAATATTGCAGGTCACTTTAGGCGTATATTACGTAAACGGCAAATCGTAATAGATGGAGGTAATATAAATGCAGCATGAGTGCAAAATCACAGTATTGGAAACAAAGGTTTTTGCCGAGTATCAGGAAAAATATCTTGCAGACCCGAAATCAGGTGCCTGTCCATGCTTTAAGGCCGGTGATACCTTTATATTAAAAAGAACACAGGAACAGGATGATTTTTATCATTTGCTTAATGGAAAGTTTTGTGGAGAAGCATGGGATGCAATCAGCAGATATGTCTATACAGCCTTGCAAGGCGGTTC
>JAUNTE010000107.1 GCA_030538855.1 Oscillospiraceae bacterium | reverse complement strand
CACGCATGAGAAGATCCAGACACTTTTAGAGAAGAATGGCTTTTAAAAATAAAGAGATAAAATTTTTATGCAGATAAAAGCTTTCAAAGCGGTATGCCGAAAGGCATACCGCTTTGGTTTTTTACGGCTTCTTAGGAAAGCCGGTTCGATACCGGCGCATTACAAAGGCGGCTGTGCGCAAATGTAAAAACCTGTTTGGCGGAATGTATACGGTGTGCCGCCCGCGGCAAAAAACCAGAGAAGGAGGTTTACGCATGGATAGAAAGCGTTTTGCACCTGTAAAACAAACGGGAAAGCGGGCGTATAAACTTTATTTGCGCTGTGCCGGGATAAGCTGACAGGGAGAGATAAAAGCGGCGGACGGGACTGCGGAGCGGTTATATAAACTACGGGCTGGGGCGCGCCGGATATGGGCGGCGGAAGAGACGGGTATCCGGTGCGGGAGAGACACCTTTACGGGAAAGCCGCATACTGGGAAGATGGCCGAGAGGTACCGTGCATCCCGGCGTTGCAGGGATATTTGCAAAGAAAAGAAGCTTGATGATATTTTATAAGGATATAGATTTAAACCGCGGATAGGTAAACAGAGCATTTGGGCATACCGGGCATGATGCGGCCAAAAGCAGGGTTGGGGTAAAGGATGGTGCGGTGTGTTGCCGGCGCCGGATGGAGAAAAACAGAAGAAAAGAACAAAGGTATAAAAGGGATAGGGCCTGTTTAGCAGGTGACGGCCAAGAAAAATTTTTAGGCCGGGCGTCGGGCGCGTCAGCGATTTACGGCCAAGTGGGCCATAAAAGACGCCGGGCGGTTTGTGCGGCAGAGTGCGGCCCCCGTTATAGATCGGGAATCCCCCTAAATGCGGCTGTTTCACACGGGATAAACAAAAGGGATCACAGGGAAAAGACGCGCCGCAAGCCTTGGCGGCTTACCAGCAGATTTGACGCGCTTTTGATTGGGACATGTGAGAAAAATTTCCGCAGCCGCCATCCGCATTACAGAAAAAGAGGGCAAATAAAAACGGCCTTTTTACAGGGCCGTCTGAGAAAGAAACCCGCCGGGCAGCTTCAAAAGCTTGCGGCCCGGGCCGCAGAAAGCGGTGACAGATTTTTTGGCCGCCTGTTTCAGGGCCGAAAGGCCTGCCTATCCCGCGCCCCGCGCTGCGGGCGATAGGATACTGCGGGGAAGCATAGCCGGAAAAAGAAATGGGGTGGGGCTGCCGGCAGGCGGAAAGCCCTGCCTGACAGAAGTTGACAGCGCCCCCCAAAACAGCTATGCTAGGGAGGATAAAAGCAGGAGCGGACCGGCGGTAAAAGCGGGGCTGCTGACAAAGTTGCCCTTTGAAAAGCGTCGGCGTTTTATTCCAGCATATTTTACAAAAATCCTCGGAAATATATCGCGTATTCCCTGCGGTTTTTGTTTTATCTGCTGAAAAATGCACTCGTTTTCTATGGAGCCTGGGTTGTCAACAGCCCTAAAATGGCCCGCAGCACAAGAGAAAGCCTGCTTTGACCGTTCAAAATACAGAAAAAAGGACAGAATGCCAATGAGAGAGACGCGGAAGGCCCTGTATGAAAAGGGCCGGAAACTGCTGGAGAATAAAATTTTTAAAAACCTGCTGTATTTTGGGATACCCGTTGTATGTTTTTTTCTCACGCTGCTGACGTTGGGCACCTGTTATGACACCAACGACGACGCGACCATCAGCAACATTGCCTCGGGCGCGTTTGGGCCGGAGAGTGAACGGCTTATCTATGTCAATATTTTATTGGGCTTTTTGCTCAAGCCTTTGTACTGGCTGGTACCCGGGCTGAACTGGTATACGCTGCTGCAGTTTGCGGCGGTGATCGGGTGCCTCGGTATCCTGAACCGCCTTTTTGCAGAAAAACTGGGTTTTTGGCCGGGGCTGCTGCTGGGCACGCTGTTTACCGCCACATTTGGCGTGGATGCGTTCTCTACTTTTCAATATGTAAAAAACGGCGGGATCTTGCTGATAACAGGGCTGCTGCTGGTGGCGCTTGAGCTTGGCCGCCCAGGCGCGCGCACCGCCGTGGGGCTGCTGCTGACATTGTTTGGAAGTATGCTGCGGTTTGAAAACTTTTACGCGGTGGGCGCGCTTGCGGCCTGTTTACTGGTACAGCGTTTTTTAAAACTTGACAAGGGAGAAAAGAAAAAGGCGGTTTTAACCATGGCCGCGCTGTTTTTACTGGTGTTTGGCGCGGAGGCGGTGGATATAGCGGCCTACAGAATGGACCCTGCATGGAACGAGTTTACCCGATATAATGCCGCCCGTACCGAGATATCGGATTACCGCATCCAGTTTTTACAGGATGAAACGCCTCTTTTGCAGCTGGGGCTTTCAGAAAACGACGCGGCGCTTTTAAAAGAATGGAGCTTTTATGACCCGCCGTTTTTTTCAACGGAAAAATTAGAGCAGATCGCGGCGGCCCTTCCCGCGCATACGCCGGTTTTACAGGCGGTAAAAAATACGCTGTTCTCTGGCGCGCATTTTCTGTTCGGCAGCCCCGCGCATCTTTTGTTTGCGGCGGTTTTGCTGTGCTGCCTGCTGTTTTCAGACAAGAAAGGGCTGCTTTTTTATCTGGCCACCATGGTCATGCTGGGCGCGCTGACGTTTTATCTGTGTTATAAAGGGCGGATGCTGGGCCGGACGGACTTTTTACTGACGGCTGCGGCGCTGGTGCTGGGGCTGTTTTGCTGCAACGGGGGGCGCGCCCCGGCGCCCGGCATACGGGCCATGCTGTGCGGGGCGGCGGTGCTGCTGCTGTGCAGCCTGCCCTATTATCAAGAGCGGGCCGGGATCATGCCCGTTTATCGTGAGACGCACCCCTATACCTTGGCGGAGTACGGCCAGATGCAGGGGGATAAAGAACACCTGTATGTCTGCGATATTTTTTACTGGGATCAGATCCAGGGCTACGATCTGTTCCACCCCCGCGAGGCGGGCTTTTTCTCAAATGTGGCGTTTACCGGCGGCTGGATGAGCCACACGCCCTTTCAGCGCCGTACGCTGGAGCGTTTTGGGGCGGAGAGCCCCTATCAGGCGGTGGCGGAAAAAAACGCCTATCTGATTTCGTACACGCAAAAAGAGAAACTGCTTTTGTACCTGCGTGAGCATTATCAGGCGGATATCGAGCTGGAGGAAACGCGGCAGCTGGACAAATTTTATCTTTACCGCGCGGCAGGGCCTGCGTAAACGGCGGGCCTTCGCCTTATAAACCCTAACGGCGGAAAAGTAAAGGCGTTTTTTGGAATAAGTCTGCGATATGATAATCAAAAACCATGAAGTAAGGACCAATAAAGGGCACCATATATAAGAAAAATGCCAAAGGCGGTATGGACAGAGACTACTATGGGCCAACAGGCCGGCAGGTAAAGCAAATCAGCAACAACAGACATGGGCATAAAAAGATAGCGTTTTAGGCTTGCATGGCGAACACGCCCATGAGCACATCTGGGACAAAGAGGGCCATGTTGCCCGCTTATTAGTAAGTGAACGGGCGAAAAGCAAGTGAAAGAAGGACAATGATATTTTATAAACGCAATAGCTTTGATCCACACCGCAATTGTGGAAACCCAAACTCTTGCTGCGTTCACTTATAATGGCAAAGACGCAAATACCGACACCCGGTTATATTGCTAGAGAGCCTGACTCTTTTCTGCTGTGGTTTTCTGGTGATGAGAAAACCGTTCACGGCTTCGATGAAGTGATCTCAACGCCATTTTCTGACAGACGGGCTTTGATTGAAATTGCCGGCCAAATGCAGGATATAGACTGGTAACCGCAAATATAACCGAAACCACCATCTTCGGATGAGCGGTACCATGTAAAAAGAACGTTGCGGAAAAGCTGCTGCCCTTTACCGTTTCAGTTTTGCAGACGGGTTTTACCGCTGCTTCAAGGCGAGGACCGGGGAACGCAGAGCAATAAAAAAGAGAAATTAACATACAGCGCCAGACCGGCTGAAAAGCCCGTATGCACGGCTGTTAAAGCGGCCAGCGCCGACGCTGACAGCGAAGAGAGGCGTTTTTGCGCAGCAGGGCGCTGAAAGCCTCCTGCTTTTCTTTGGCGCTGGTATGCTTTGGCACGACAGAACAGATGCGCGGGTCACGATATAAAAGAAACGGAGAACTGCTTTTAAGCCATTTTTGAAAACGGGTATATCCGCATTGGCGGCTGTCACCTGGCTGCCGATTGCGGCCAATATCCCCGCCAAAGCGGAGGGCGGCATGTTTTTCAAACTTGCCGCCGATACAGTTTCTATGTTTGCTGTGACGACTAATACGGCGGCAAGAAACGGCGGCGTGCCCAAATGCCTGTGAAAAAAAGAAGTCGCCGCTGCAAAATAGCTTTGCGGCAGCGCGTTATATAAAAAACAGATTAGAGAAAGCGCCCTTGACTTTGGCGGTAACAGCCAAGGCCAAGGGCGCCTTTTATAGAATATTTTTTAAAACTATTTTTTTGGCAGCCTTTTTTCAGTTTGATAGAAGGAGGTGCGCGCCCTGCCTTTTATGCGGTGGGACGGTGTAAAACTGAGTCAGACGCTTTGGAGAAGGCTGCCGGGGCTTTTCTCTTCATTTTGCGCTTTTTCCGCGTCCCGTGCCCGCATGGCAAACTGAAAAGGCGCAACCATGACCGTCTCGCCCAGTAGAGAGGCTTTTACGGCGTGGGCAGTACGGTTGACGCAGAGGGCGGCGCGTCCCTCGCCGCTGAAGCGTTCTAAACACAGCAGGCCGGGGCGCACACAGGTAAAACGCAGCCCGCCCGTTTTGAATACGGGGTGCCGGGCGCGAAAAGAAGAGAGGGCCCGCACCGTGCAGACAAGCCGCCCGTCGGTCTCGTCCCATGGGTAATAAGCCCGGTTGAAGGGGTCTTTATAACCCTCCATGGCCTGTTCATCGCCGTAATAGACGCAGGGTACCCCCGGCAGAAAAAACAGCAGCGCGAAGGCGAGGCGCAGGCACAGCTTGCCGTATTCAAGACGGTCGGGCGGCAGACGCCGCCCGCTTTGCCAGTAACGGTCGCGTCCGTCGCAGGGCTCGTCGGCAATCGCGGTGACAGCGCGCTCGGTGTCGTGGGTAGATAGAAAATTCATCAGGGCATGAAGCGCCGGGGCGGGGTAATGGTCGCAGATCTCCATGATGCTGCCGGCCGCGGCCGCGGCGTCCCCCTCGCGTACAAATTGCAGAACAGCGTTGCGGAAAGGGTAATTCATCACGCTGTCAAGGCCCTTGCCCAGCAGATAGGTGCGGCGCTTGGCGTAGCTCCATTTATTGGTGGCGTCCTCCCATACTTCGCCCAGCAGCAGCTTATCTTCGCCATGGCGTTTGACGGCTTTGCGCACCGCCTCGATAAAATCGTCCGGCAGCTCGTCCGCCACGTCCAACCGAAAGCCGTCCGCCCCCAGCTCCATCCAGGCGTCGATCACGCCGCCCTTGCCGCAGATGAAATTGCGGTAGCCGGGGTCTGTCTCGTTCACCTCGGGCAGAGAGGGAAAGCCCCACCAGCAGCGGTAGCCGTCTTTATAATGGGGGCTGAAATCATACCAGCTGCGGTAGGGGCTGCCGGTGTTGTGGTAAGCGCCGTGCCCGCCGTAGCGTTTTTCTTTGTCGAAATAGATACTGTCCGAGCCGGTGTGGCTGAACACGCCGTCCAGAATGATCTTGATACCCGCCTCATGGGCGGCGGCGCACAGGGCGGCAAACTCCTGATTAGTGCCCAGCAGCGGATCGGCCTTTTTATAATCCGCCGTGTTGTACCGGTGGTTGGAATGGGCCTCAAAAATAGGGTTGAGATAGATACAGGTGACGCCCAGCGAGGAAAGAAACGGCAGCTTTTGCCGGATGCCCTCAAAATCTCCGCCATAATAGTCGCGATTAAGGTAACCGCCCAGCTCATTGGGCCAAAAGTAGGGCTCGCCGTCCTTGTCGCCGCGGTAGATGCGGTCGTCCCACGGCATGGGCTTATTGGCTTTGCCCTCAAAAAAACGGTCGGGGAAGATCTGATACATCACGCCGCCGTAAAACCGGGCGGGGGTGTAAAAAGACGCCTCATAGACCGTGAGCTGGTAGCTTTGCCCCGCATCAACCGAAAGACGGCCCTCTCCCTGTTCTCCCATCCATATTTTGCGAAACTCGGTGTATAGGTCAAAATAATAAAAATAAAGCCCGACATCAGGAAGAGAAAGGACGACTGAGAAGACTGCGGCGCCGTCTTTTTCACTTTCTTTCTCAAGAGGGTGCAGCACGGGTTTCCCGCCGTCCCGCGTGAGAACGAGGTATGGGGTGGTACAGCCGTAATCAGAGGGTACCCGCAGGCGAAACCGGACGGCCGTGTTCTGCGGAACAGCCCCGAAGGGCGACTTGAAAAACTCGTCGTAACAATTATAAAACGAAAAAGACATGATCGCGCTCCTGAAAAGGCGGGCCGCAAAATTTGTATTTGCAGCCCGCCCTGATGAATCATGAACAGGCTGCTGGCCGCGGCCCGCGTGAAAGAAGATGGAAGCCCGCGTTTTACCGCATGAACGTCAGGCGACAGACAGCCGTCCGGCTGCGGTGCGGAGAAGAAAAAGATCAGCGGATGGGGGTGAGATGCCAGATGCGGTCGGCATAATCCGTCACGCTGCGGTCAGCTGAAAAGACGCCCGCGTTGGCAATGTTGTAAAGGCTCATCCGGTTCCACACGTTTTTGTCGCGGTAAAGCTCACTGGCGCGTTTTTGCGCCTCACGATAAGAGGCAAAATCTTTCAGCACCATATAGGGGTCTGAGCCGGTGAGGTTATCCACCACGTCGCGGAAGGTATTGCCGTCCCAGCCTTTTTCAAGGAAGGCAAGCACTTCACGGGCGGTCTCATCCTCAGCCAGCGCCGCCGCGGGGTGATAGCCGAAGCGCTTCAAATTTTCCACCTCAGGCGTACGCATGCCAAAGATGATCTCATTGTCGTGGCCCGCCGCGTCGGCGATTTCGACGTTTGCGCCGTCAAGGGTGCCCAGGGTGACCGCGCCGTTCAGCATAAATTTCATGTTGCTGGTGCCGGACGCCTCGGTGCCGGCAAGGCTGATCTGCTCAGAGATCTCGCTGGCGGGCATCAGCTGTTCGCTGGTGGTGACGTTGTAATCTTCAAGATAGACCAGCCGCAGCTTGCCCCGCACGGCAGGGTCGGCGTCGATAAGGCGGCCGATGGAACAGATGAGGCGGATGATCTGCTTGGCCAGAT
>JAUNTE010000106.1 GCA_030538855.1 Oscillospiraceae bacterium | reverse complement strand
TATAGTTGCAAACAGAATCAAAATCTGTCATAATAAACAAAACTGATTTTAAATAATGGCCAGGTTTATCGTTCCCATTTTTTGGTTTTTTCTGCCAGGCCAAATTTCCGGAGGCCACATCATGCAAGCCGCTCAAAATAAAAAAGAGATCAAATATTATGTTGGTATCGGCGCTTCCGCCGGCGGCGTTGAAGCCCTGCAAGAGCTTTTTCGCACCATGCCGCCGGATACCGGCGCCTCTTTCATCGTCGTGCAGCATCTGTCGCCTGACGCAGTCAGCATGATGGATAAAATACTTCAAAAAAATTCTCTCATGCCGGTGCGTCTGGCTGAAGAGGGGCTATGTCCTGAACCTAATAACATTTATCTCAACGTCCCCGGTATGGCCCTCACCGTCAAAAACGGTTCTTTTCATCTTGAGCCCGCGCAGAACCGGCACCAGCTGTATATGCCCATCAACCTTCTTTTCAATTCGATGGCCTCAGATAAAGACGTGCACGCCATCGCCGTCATTTTGTCGGGCAGCGGGTCAGACGGTTCTATCGGCATCGGCTCCGTGAAAGAGAGCGGCGGCATGATCATTGCCCAAACGCCCTCTGAGGCGCTCTATGCCTCCATGCCGCAAAACGCCATCGCCACCGGTATGGTGGATGTGGTAGAAAATCTGTCTGAGATCGGAGGGGTCATCCGGGATTATCTCCAAAACCCCAATATCCAGTACATGCATCAGGATACAGACAATCAGGAGATGGCCGAAAATTACGAGCAAATTTTGAACGCCATCAACCGCTATTCCAATATCGATTTTTCCTGGTATAAGCCCAATACCATTCTGCGCCGTATCGAACGGCGCATCGCCATCAACAAGCTCCACAGCACCGATGAATATCTCGATTTTCTCCTGTCCTCCGACGAAGAAAAAGAGCTTTTATCCCACGACATCCTCATCGGCGTCACCTCCTTTTTTCGGGATGAAGAAGCTTTCAAACATCTGGGCGAAAAGGTGCTGGCCCCGCTCATCAAAGAAAAAAAGTCCATCCGTTTATGGAGTATCGCCTGCTCTACCGGAGAAGAAGCCTACTCTCTCGCCATCCTTATCTGCGAATATATGGATTTTCTGCGCGTAAACACCGACGTAAAGCTTTTTGCCACCGACGTGGACGCCGATTCCATCGCTTTCGCCCAAAAGGGCATCTACCCTGAAAGCCTCATCAGCAATCTGGATGAAAAGCTGGTGGAAAAATATTTTGACAAATACGATTACGGTTACGTCATCAGTGACCGTATCCGTAAAATGATTATTTTCGCCCATCACAATATTTTTAAAGACGCCCCTTTTTCCAAGCTTGATCTCATCGTCTGCCGCAACATGTTCATCTATGTAAAACCGGATATGCAGCAGCGCGCCATCGCAAGTTTTTATTATCTGCTCAACCCCGACGGTTATCTGTTTTTGGGCAGCAGTGAATCTCTGGGCGATCTGGACGAAGCCTATACCCCGATAGATAAAAAGTGGAAGATCTATCAAAAGCTTGAGGGTTATGTCAACAAAAAGGGCAACTTCCTGCTGATGGAAACCCTCAGCAGCACGGTAAACGCAAAAGCGACCGACCTTGCCCTCTCCCTCCACCGTAAGGTCAATGAATCCAACATTTTTGAAAAGATCCTTTTTCGTCTGGCGGGTCCCTCGGTCCTCACCGATGAATCCGGCAAGATCGTGCGCGTCATTGACGGCGGCGGCCAGTACCTGCGCATTCAGGACGGCCAGTTCAACAATCATCTTCACTCCTGCTTCGCCCCCAGCCTCAACCTTCTGCTGGGATATATCATCTCTGAACTCAAAGCCACCAAGTCCGGCTGTATACAGCGTCAGGTCTCCGGTATCGCGGATTATCCCGACGAGGTGCTGAACATCAAGGTCAGCTATTTTAACTTTGATGAGGGAGAATATTTTCTCATCCAGATCACCCCTCTCCCCGCAGACGAGTCCCTCTCCCCCGAGAAAAACCCGCTTGACCTGCACGCCCTTGAAAACGACCGTATCCAAAAGCTTGAACAAGAGCTGAACGAGGCCAACTGGAAACTGAAAATGGCGGTAGAGGAATCCGAATCCCGCAATGAAGAGCTGCAGGCCACCAATGAAGAGCTTCTGGCCTCTAATGAAGAGCTGCAAAGCACCAATGAAGAGATCCAGTCGGTGAATGAAGAACTGTACACCATCAACGCCGAATATCAAAATAAGATCCTTGAACTCACCACCGCCAACGCCGACTTTGACAACCTGCTTCTCAATGCCGAGATCGGCGCCCTCTATATCGATAAGAACATGCGTATCCGCAAGCTGACGCCCATCATCTGGCAAAACACCAATTTGCAGGGCACCGATTTAGAGCGTCCCGTCACCCATATCAACTTTTTAGACGGGTATACCTCTTTCAACGAAGACGTGGATAAAGTCTCAAAAGAGGGCGTCATCATTGAAAAAGAAGTCACCGATAAAAACAACATCACCTGGCTGATACGTATCCGGCCATATACCGTCCAAGCTTCTCCCGGCGGCGTGCTGGTCACCATGTTCGACATCACCAAGCGCCTTGAAGCGGCAAAATTTGAGCTGAAACGCCTGACGGACAGCGTACCGGGCGGCGTACTGCGCCTGCATTTCGATGAAGAACTGATTATCGACTATGCCAATGACAGCTTTTATACTTTCCTGCAGTACAACGCCGAAGAGATGAAATCAAAGTTCCATAACCGCTACAACCGCGTGATGGAGCCGGGAGACTGGAAGAAGCTGAAACAGCGCATCCAGGCTTGCCGGCATTCCAACGATATTTTAAAGGCGGAATACCGCGTCTCTCTCAAAGACGGCACTATCGCGTGGAACTCGATACAGGCGGTATTTTATCAAGAGACAAACCGGATCGAACTTCAATGTATCGTCATGGATATTTCGCTGCTCAAAGCCTACGAGGATAAGCTGAAAAAGCAGCGCGATTACTATAACGCCCTGTATCAAAACGTCGTCTGCGGCATTGTTCAGTATGAACAAAACGACGGCACCCTCCGCTGCTATAACGCTAACGAAGAAGCCATCCATATGCTTGGCTATTCCTCTATTGAAGAATTCCGCTCCCAAAACAAACAGACGCTTCCCGAGGTCACGGCAGACGAGGATGTGGAGGACATCACCCAAAAGCTTCTCTCTCTGCGCAAAGAGGGCGAATGCGTCAATTTTGAGCACCGTGTCAAAGCCCTGAATGGTGAAACCCGCTGGATGAGCGGGGCGGCCAAGGTCATCAAAACGCCCGACAGCAGCCTGATGATCCAAAGCACCTTTATGGATGTCACCGAGGAAAAACGCGCCCTCAAGCAGCTCCAAACTGAACGCGATCAATACGATGCGCTGTACAACATTTTATACAACATGCCCATCTGCGGCATTTTGCAGGTCGATATACAAAAAGAGAAAGTCGTCAACGCAAACCGCGAGGCTTTGCATATTCTCGATATGAAAGACACAACCGAAATCGAGAAGAAGATCTTCGCCTCCCCAGACGCAGGCAGCGCCCTCAACGGTCTCTCACAGATCGGTGCTTTGCTGCATGCCGCCAACAAGGGCTGCCAAGGCGGCAACGTCCGTATGGTCATTGAAAACGCAAACGGCGCCACCGCCATCATTGAGGGCTCCGCCAACCATATCACTCTTGGCGAAAGCCAAGACCTGCTGCAGTTCACCTTCTTAAACGTAACTGAGCGTGAACGCCTCAAAGAAGCCGAAATGCAGCTCACTGTGGCAACGCAGGCCAACGAGGCAAAATCCGCTTTTCTCTCTAAGATGAGCCACGAGATCCGCACCCCTCTAAACGGTATCATCGGTATGCTTGACAGCGCGATGCTTTATCTGAACGACCGTGAACAGCTCGTCCGCTGCCTAAAGCAGATCAAACGCACCATGGCACGCTTACAGCAGCTGCTCAACGACGTGCTCGATATGTCCAAGATCGAGAGCGGAAAAATGGTGCTGCACAGCCAGCCTTTTGATCTCAAAGATCTGCTTGCCGACGTCATGGATGAATTTCATTTCTTCGCGCGTGAGCAGGGGGTCGGCCTCAGCCTCTCTGATTCTATCGTCCATACCTGCGTAGTCACCGACGCGCTGCGCCTGCGTGAGGTCATTGACAACCTCATCAGCAACGCCATCAAATTCACCTCCGCCTCGGGTTGGGTCTCCGTCAGCGTAGAAGAAAAAGTGGTTTCTGACAACCTGTCTGAATATACCTTCCGCGTAAAAGATACCGGCTGCGGTATCAGTGCCGAGAATCAGGCCACCGTTTTTGAAATGTTTGAACAGGGGAACGGCTCGTTCGATTGTGGCAAACCGGGCAGCGGTCTGGGTCTCGCCATCTGCAAAAACCTGGTCGAGATTTTGGGCGGCTCTTTGCTGCTGTCCAGCGCTGAGGATAAAGGCTCTGAGTTCTCTTTTACCCTTCCGTTAGAGACAAAGCCGGTAAAAAACTCCAAAAAAGCGCTGCCCCGCCAAAAAATATCCTTTGAAGGCCTGCATATCTTAGTGGCCGAGGATAATCAGCTGAACGCCGAGATCGTGCAGACGTTCCTTGAAGCCCACGATTGCAGTGTAGAGATCGTCTTCAACGGCAAACTGGCGCTCGAACGTTTTATCGCCCAGCCTGAATACTATTATGGTCTGATACTTATGGATATCCAAATGCCGGTCATGAACGGCTACGAAGCCACCCGTCAGATCCGCGCCTGCGGCAAGGCCGATGCGCAGTCCATTCCCATCGTCGCCATGAGCGCCAACGCTTTTTCTGAAGACATCCAAGAGTCTTTCGCCTCCGGGATGAACGGTCACATCGCCAAACCCATCGATATGCAGTCTTTGATCCGCAAATTAAAAAAGTTCCTGAACGCCTGACCCCCTTTCCCCTGCACTACAGTCGGATGAAACCTTCATCCGGCTTTTTTCCGCTCTTTTGTGCGACTTTATTCGACAGTATTTTATATTTTTATGGAAAATAATTCCTTTCTCTGTTATATTTTTGACAGGAAGGAGCTTTTTTCATGAAACATAAACTCAAAAAATCAGTTTGTTTCTTCTTTCTGCTCATTTTATTTCTATTGGCCTCCAGCCGCCCCGCCTACGCCGGCGACGGCGTTCCCTCACAGGTTTTGGCGGCAACAGACGGCGTAGTGCGTATCTATACCACCGACGGGCAAAACACCTTCATCGGCACGGGCTTTGCGGTGGTCAACGATGAAAACGGCGCGGTGATCGTCACCAATTACCACGTCGTCGCGGGCAGCGCCGCCTATGCCCTCTATTATGACGGTAGCGGTCCTGTCGCGCTGTCTCTGTTCGCCCGTTCTGAAACGCAGGATCTTTGCCTTCTCCGTACCAATGGCCCTGTCACCGGCCTCACGCCCCTGCGGCTCTGTACTGCCGGGGTCAAAACCGGCCAGGCCGTTTTCTCCCTTGGTTACCCCCAGGGCGCCGCTCTTCTCTCCGCAAATCCTGTTCTCTCCAAAAATTTCATGACTGTGACAGACGGCGGTGTCAGCGCGGTACAAAGCTCCTTTCTGTCGGCACGGGTGAAAAAGCCGTCCGGCTCGTCCAAACAAACGCCGCCGTCAATCACGGCAGTTCCGGCGGCCCTCTTCTCAACACAAAGGGCGAGGTCGTCGGCGTAACGGCTCTTGGGCTGGCAAACTTTCATATACAGGGCTTGAACGGCGCGGTGCATATCGATGAACTGTTCTCTTTTCTCGGCGCCTACGGCGTCTCTTATCAAACCGCTTTTTCCGGTCTTTTAGGCGGTGTATGCGTTTTTTTGCCCCTTGCCGCGCCTGTTTTCGGCGGCCTGCTGTTTTTTCTTAAAAAGAAAAAGCAACGCTCTCACAGCCCGCGCCAACCCGCTTTTTCTCCCCTGCTCCCGGCCGCGTCTCCTGCGCGCCGACGCCCCTCTCCACCGCTCCCTTTGTCAATTTCCCGGCGGCGCCTAAAACAAAAAGGGCCCTGCGTATTCCGCTTTGCGCCGTTTTTATATTTGCCGCCGGGGCCGGCGTCTTTGTATGGCATTTCTCCAGCGTTTACAGCCGCATCCAAAGCGCCGTCAACTATCAAGTCTTAGCGCTCTACCAAAAGGCCCTCTGGCTGGAGGTTTTCATCGATGACCGGCCAAAATTATACAGTCAGGCCATGTGCGCGGCACAGGCGGGCAACTTTGATACGGCGCTCCTCCTTTTTCGATTTGCAAAAGATTACCGCGACAGCCAACACCAGGCCCGCCGCGTCTCGTTATATGAACAAATGCGTCAAACCGACGACCCCTTTTTAAAATGCAGCCTCTGTATCGAGCTGGGTGATTTTTTAAACGCCCCGCAGCACTACGGTCAAACCCTGCCCGCCTTATATCGCTCCTATACGGCTGCGGTCGAATCCGGCAATTTCGCCCTCGCGCAAACCTATCAAGCCTGCCTTACAACCACCTATGAAAACGTCGCCGGCTATCAGGCTTTATGCGCTCTCGGCCCGCTCCAAACCTTTGAAGATATCCACGCCTTCCTCTCGGTGTGTGAACAATACCATATTCCGGCCCAGCCCTTTTCCCAGTCCTCTCTTATCCAAATGGGGGATTTTCTCAAAGGAGACCTGGGTCTCTTCCTCCAGCTATTATTTTTCCTGCGACGGCCAGTATTTTTATACCAACATTTTTACGCCGTCTGTGCCTATTTTCTGCCTGACGGCATCGGGGTCGATCAAAACGTCCGCCCGGACGTTTTGATCGATTATCAATCTCCCAATTCCATCATCCTGCGTTATCAAAAACCGCGATTATCCCCTTCAGCGCAAATAGCCCCCCTCTTTCACACTTCTCCGCCTCACGCAAGGTTTATGAAAAAGCCGAGGTCTCCTGTTGGTTCAGGCTCTGTATCAAACGGTCATATTCTTTCTGCTGCGCCAACTGCTGGGCCAGCATCTGCTGGCGCAGCTGCTCATATTGGCTCTCATAGCTCTGCCGGGCCTGCGTGGCCCCGCTTACATATCCGTTCCGGTTGACGTCTTTTTGCTTTTGCAGCTGGCTCAGCAATTCCGTTATCCCGCTCTGGCGTTCATTTTCCAATTCACTGCGGTTTCTTCCGTATTGATTCGCCAGGTTCAGCAGGGTGCTCTCCGACATCCCGCCCGTCATCCCCTGTGAGGCCAACAGCTGCTCTATATTCCGCTGTGCGGCCATTTTACTCGCATAGGCGTCTGCCAAAGCC
>JAUNTE010000105.1 GCA_030538855.1 Oscillospiraceae bacterium | reverse complement strand
AATATTTTTAAACGCATCGTAAAATATTTCAGAGATCTGTGGTCTGAAATGAAAAAGATCGTCTGGCCGTCCAAAAAGCAGTCGCTCAACAATACCGGCATTGTGCTGGTGGTGGTGGTCATCTGCGCCGTGGTGCTGACGATTTTAGACCTCGCCTTCAACGGGGCGGTGCAGGGCCTGGTAAATCTGGCCGGCATTCTTTAATGCAAAAGATAAGACAGGAGGCAGCGCGCAGTGGAAGAAGCCAAATGGTATGTGGTGCACACCTATTCCGGTTATGAGAACAAGGTCGCCCAGAATCTTGAGACCATCGTGGAAAACCGGCGGCTGCACGATCTGATCTGTGAAGTAAAGGTCCCTACCGAGATCGTCCCTGAACTGAAGGACGGCAAAGAGCGGGAGGTAGAGCGCAAGCTTTTCCCCGGCTATGTGCTGGTAAAAATGGTGATGACGGACGATTCATGGTATGTGGTGCGCAATACACGGGGCGTGACGGGCTTTGTCGGCCCGTCGTCCAAGCCGATACCGCTGTCTCAGGCAGAGGTGGACGCGCTTGGCGTGGACGTAAGGGAAATGACGGTGGATTACGCGGTGGGCGACAATGTAGAGATCACCGACGGCCCGCTCAGCGGTTTTATCGCGGTGGTGGAAAAAATCGACACCGAGAAGAAAATCGTCACCGTCAAGGTGAATATGTTTGGACGCGAGACCCCGGCAGAGCTGGAGCTCTCACAGGTGAAACCCGTATAATTTATTTTTCAGGTAAAAACCGCGAGACGGTTTTTATAGGGCGTCTGCAAATACGCCCGTGGGAGGTCGGAGAACGTCTTCGGCCGTAACTGACCACAAATTTTGGAGGTGCAAAAAATGGCTCAAAAAGTAACTGGCTACATCAAGTTACAGATCCCCGCCGGAAAAGCGACCCCGGCGCCGCCTGTTGGCCCGGCTCTTGGCCAGCATGGCGTAAACATTATGGCGTTTACCAAAGAGTTCAACGAGCGTACCCAGAAAGACATGGGATACATCATTCCCGTCGTTATCACCGTGTACGCCGACCGTTCTTTCAGTTTTATCACCAAGACGCCTCCGGCGCCTGTGCTGATCAAAAAGGCCTGCGGGATCGACTCCGGCAGCGGTGTGCCCAACAAAACCAAAGTGGCCACCATTACCAAAGATCAGCTTCGTGAGATCGCTACGACGAAAATGCCGGATCTGAACGCTTCCAGCGTTGAATCCGCCATGTCCATGATCGCCGGCACCTGCCGCAGCATGGGCGTTTCTGTCGCCGAGTGATCGCCCGCCATCAGTGGGAGGAAATTTCCGATTTAACCACAGGAGGATAATATGAAACATGGTAAACATTATGTCGACAGCAAAAAGCTTGTCGACCGTACAAAATTATACGACAGCGAAGAGGCGCTTGACCTTTGCTGCAAAACCGCGAAAGCAAAATTTGACGAGACTGTCGAACTGCATGTGCGCCTGGGCGTAGACGGTCGTCAGGCCGATCAGCAGGTTCGCGGCGCCGTCGTGCTGCCCCACGGTACCGGCAAAGACGTGCGCGTGGTCGCCATCTGCAAGGGCGACGCGGCGAAGGCCGCCGAGGAAGCGGGCGCGATGCTGGTAGGCGACAATGATCTGGTGGCGAAAATTCAAAACGAAGGTTTTGTGGATTTCGACGTGCTTGTCACCACCCCTGATATGATGGGCCTTGTAGGCCGTTTGGGTAAGATCCTTGGGCCGCGCAAGCTGATGCCGAACCCCAAGGCCGGTACCGTGACCACCGACGTGGCCAAGGCGATCAAAGAGGCGAAGGCCGGCAAAATCGAGTATCGTCTCGATAAAGCCAACATCATCCATGTGCCGGTGGGCAAAGCCTCGTTCGGCGCTGAAAAGCTGGGCGAGAACCTCAGCACCGTCATGGAGGCCATTGTCAAGGCGAAACCCTCTGCGGCGAAGGGCCAGTATATCAAATCGGCTACCGTGGCGACGACCATGGGCCCCGGCATCAAGCTGAACAGCGCAAAATTCGGCGCCTGAGCGAAAGCTTGACAAAAATACCGGTTGCCGCTATAATAAACAAGCCGGTTTTCAATAACCGGCACACCTTGCTTTCTGTAGACAGCAGGTGCCGCAAGTTTGCGGCATAAGAGGGCTTTGCCCCGCCCGCCGAGGAACGCGCAGTTAAAGATGAAAGTTTTGACTGCCTCTTTCCTCGTTTTGCGGGGAGAGAGGCTTTTTTATGTTTCAATATGTAAACCATAAACCGAAACGAGGTGAATCCATTTGCCAAGTGAAAAAATTCTGAACAGCAAAAAAGAGCAGGTTGCAGCCCTGAAAGAGAAGATATCCGCCAGCATCGCGGGCGTCGTGGTCGATTATAAGGGCATCAGCGTTGCCGACGATACCAAGCTGCGCCGTGAACTGCGCGAGGCGGGCGTAGAATATGCCGTTGTGAAAAACAGCATACTGCGTTTTGCCGTAGCGGATACCGATTACGCCGGGCTTTCTAAGGTGTTTGAAGGCACCACTGCTGTGGCGATCTCGTCTGAGGACCCCATTGCCGCCGCCAAGATTTTGAACAAGTACGCCGAAGCTTCAAAGGGTACGTTCAGCATCAAGGCAGGTTACATGGAAGGTAAGGTCATGGAGGCCGCCGAGGTGGCTGATTTGGCCAAGCTGCCCAGCAAAGAGGGCCTGCTTTCCATGCTGTGCTCTGCTCTGTCCGGCAATCTGCGCGGGCTGGCCGTTGCGCTTAACGCGCTGGCCGAAAAAAAGGCTGAAGAAGCGGCCTGAACCGAAAGCGGCCTAAAGCCGTTTTCACCATGCTGCCGTATACCGGCAGTAAATAAAATATATCATTATGGAGGGTAATATAATGGCTTCTGAGAAAATCACTGCTATCATTGAAGAAGTAAAAGGCCTGTCCGTTCTGGAACTGAACGAGCTGGTCAAAGGTATCGAAGAGGAGTTCGGCGTTTCCGCCGCCGCGCCCGTTATGATGGCCGGCCCCGTTGCCGCGGGCCCCGCCGCCGAAGAGAAAACCGAATTTGACGTTGTTCTGGCTGAGGCCGGTGCGTCTAAGATGGGCGTCATCAAAATTGTGAAAGAGCTGACCGGCCTGGGCCTGAAAGAGGCGAAGGACCTGGTTGACAACGCCCCGAAGACCTTGAAAGAGGCTGTTGCCAAAGCTGAGGCTGAGGACATGAAAGCCAAACTGGAAGGCGCGGGCGCCAAAGTTGAGCTGAAATAAGCGTTGTAAAACGTTTTAAAATAAGCAGAGAGCAGGACGGGTTTTCCCGTCCTGCTTTTTTGTAACGTTAAACCACATATCAGACGTGCAGCCGAAAAGAGCGCCAGCGATAAAGAACTCCTTTTGCTGTCATAAAACGCGGTTTGCCCAGTGCGGTGAGAAAAGCAAAAAAGAACATATGAAATAGGCCTGAAGGGCATAAATGGTTTATCCCGTACAAAATGGAATTACAGCGTACATGAAAAAGCAACGAGAAGAAGATGGAAGGGGCGGACAGCTTATGATAAATGCGCGGCCATTCAGGGGACGGCAAGGCACAGCCCCTGCGCGGCGGGCAGGGCCCCACTCACGCGTTTTACGCGCAGGCAGGAACAAATTTTACCCGCATCTGAAATACCGCGCGTTTTACGCGCGGATGTTTTTATATGCAAGCTGCTGGTCAAGAAAAAGGCGGCGCGCCTCCACGGCTTTTGTGTAACTGTTTTCATGCGACGCAGGGTTTGTTTAAAACCCTGCAAAACGCCCCCAGAGCGCCTGTTTTGCCGCCATACGGCCCTAAATTTATAAAAAACGTCAGGGCTTTAAACAAAACGGCGGCTCAACTGACGGCAAAAGCCGCCTATACATTCTTCTGCCCGTTGTGGAAGGGACGATAGGGCTTATTTGAGAATGTCGGGGCAAAATTTTTTGTAAACATCGGGCGGCTGCAAGGCAAATCCTAGGGGGCCTGACGGGCGCCGCGCATTTTTAGCGCCGCCCGCCGCACTCTCTGAAAGTATTCAGAGTATTTGCGATTTTTTAAGCTTTTGAGGACGGCGGCTTTTCCGTTTTATGTATCAGAAGGACGGCTGTGAGGGAGGGCATTCATATGAAAAAATCGCACTTATCCGGTATTTTACCCAATCGATTTTCGCTCTTTTTCATATGGATACGGCAAGTTTTTTAAGCAGCGAAAGCGTGGAAAAAGCTTTGAGAGAAGGCTTTAGGGCGCGTTTTTGAAAGATTACAGTTATCTGCGGGCCCAGAGCGGACGTCCGCATTCGATTTATATTTACCTGACAGCTGAGAAATGGTATGATACTGATGACCGGAGAGTGGCTTTGAGAAAACTTTTGCCGAAAGTACCCGCGCAAAAACGCCGTTGGAGGCCTAAAGCCCCGCTGAAAATGGATACCGCTGTTTGCAAGCGGAGAAAACAGCCATAAACCACCGTAAACGGTAAAACGGCGGACACTGCGGCGAGGCTGCATGGCCTGCTGGGCAGCCGAGGTATCAGGAGAAAACATTTTCGGCCGGGGCAGGGGACACAGGACGAAAAGAAAGGGCCTTTACAACATGGACAACTACTTAAAAGAAACGGCTATGCTTGATTTTTCCCATCCCGTTATTCAAAAGCTGATAGGGGAGAGAGAATGGAAGAAACTTGACGGGTACTGGCGCATCAAACGCATCTATACGTTCGTCCGGGATGAGATCTTATTTGGATACAATACAGACGACGGTATCCCCGCTTCAAAGGTTTTGGCGGATGGATACGGCCAGTGTAATACCAAAGGTACGTTATTTATGGCGCTGCTGAGAGGCGTGGGGATACCCTGCCGCGTACATGCCTTTACCATTGATAAAAAGTTGCAGAAAGGCGCCATGACGGGCCTTGTCTACCGACAGGCGCCTCAAAATATCCTGCATAGCTGGGTGGAGGTGTATCTGGAGGGCGTTTGGTATCAGCTGGAAGCCTTTATACTCGATAGCGCGTACCTGTCAAAATTACAGGCTGTAAACGCGGGATGTACGGGGGCGTTTTGCGGATATGGCGTAGCGGTGAAAGATTTTCGTGCTCCCGTCATCGACTTCGACCGCAATCATACCTATATCCAAAGCGAAGGGATCAGCCAGGATTTTGGCCTGTATGATTGTCCGGATGATATGTTGAAAGAGCACCGGCAAGAGCTGCCGCCCTTCAAAGCGTTTTTGTACAGAAATGCGGGCCGCCATTTTATGAACCGCAATATAAAAAAGATAAGAAACCTGTGAAAGTACCCGCCGTAAAAGGCGGCGGCAACCCGCAAAGGGCTGCGGCACTTTTTACGCGGGAATATAAAAACATCAAAAACGCCGGGTGCAGTGCTGCGCACAAAAGAAACCTTTAGGCCGGCACAGATGTTTGCCGGAAAAGCTTTGCAGGTGCGGCTGTTAAGCTGGGCAGCTTGACGGCAGGCCTGACAAAAAGCCGGAGATATGATTTTTATTTTTCACTGTTCCAGCTGGGCGGCAAGGCGTTTTGATAAAGTAGGCGGGGATGAAAAAGGCAGCGCGGCTGTAAGCTTTCGGTTTGTTGTTTTTGGGGCCCGGCGAAGGCTGCGGCGCCTCTTTGGCGGCAAAACAGCGCCGGCAGTAAGACGTTTGAGATGGGCTGACGTTTATGATCT
Organism: Oscillospiraceae bacterium; assembly: GCA_030538855.1. Classification (GTDB taxonomy): domain Bacteria; phylum Bacillota; class Clostridia; order Oscillospirales; family Ruminococcaceae; genus JAUNTE01. The sequence goes on along the minus strand of JAUNTE010000105.1, from coordinate 1,687 downwards.
GCGGTTTTACTGCAAATTGAACGCACCCCGCAGTTAAAATACATTTGCGGCCATCTGCAAAAATGAGGAAGAAAAACGCGCCGCCGTAGATGCTTGCGGCTGCCGTTATAAAAGGTTTAGGGGATCAAACCATAGCGGGAAAGGAAGAAAAACATGATAGAACTGCCTGAAGCGCTGGCGCTGGCCGCCCAGCTGGACCGTTATGCGGCCGGGAAAATGGCCGTTAAGGTATGGCCGCCTTCCTCCATACATAAATTTTGCTTTTATGAGGGAGACGCGGCCGAATATGACGCCCGCCTTTCAGGGCGGCGGATAGAAAAATGTGAAGCTTTCGGTATCTATGTTGAACTCAGCTTTGCCGGGGGCGTGCGGCTTTGTTTTAACGACGGGGTCAATCCCCGTCTGCTTGCGCCCGAAGAGGCGCGGCCAAAAAAATATCAGCTGCTGATCGATTTTTCGGACGGATGGAGTTTGGTGTTTACCGTGGCGATGTATGGGGCTATCATCTGCCATACGGGCGTTTATGAAAATAAATATTATCAAAAAAGCCGCACCGGTATTTCACCCCTGTGCGAAGCCTTTGATTTTACCTGTTTCTGCACACTGGCAGACGACGCCAAACCAAACCTGAGCCTCAAGGCTTTTTTGGCTGCAGAACAGCGGATACCGGGGCTGGGCAACGGTGTATTACAGGATATTTTATTTGAAGCAGGGCTGCACCCCAAAAGAAAACTGGATACCCTTTCAGCCGGGGAAAAAGAGACGCTGTTTCAAAGCGTGAAAAGGGTGTTGGCCGAGATGGCGGCCAAGGGGGGGCGCGATACCGAAAAAAATATTTTTGGCAATGCCGGGGGCTATGTCACCCGCCTTTCAAAAAAGACGCTGGCCGGGGGCTGCCCGCGCTGCGGCGGCCCGATTACCAAAGAGGCGTATCTTGGCGGGGCCATATACTACTGCCCGGTGTGCCAGCCGGTGGACAGCGCAAAACGGCGGACAGAAGAATAGACACGGGTAACGGATAAAACGGCAGGAAATAAAGCGTTAAAAACCAGCCTTTCGCAGCGGTGATGAAAGCGGGGCGGTGGTTAAAAAATATGATGGCCCTTTTTGCTTTTGCGCAGAAGAGGCGGCCCGCCGCCGGAAAACCGGGCGTGAACTGTAACGAAAATAAAAGGCGTCCAGAGGAAAAGGGGGACGCTTTGGACGTGCCTGTAAAATGCAGCGTTTGATAAGGGATCTGCCGGGAGAACGGCCTGCGGATTTATACCGGCGGGCTGTTTTGATGTTTGAAAAGCGGTGCGGAGGTATGGCCGCAAACTTTTTGATATGGCAGCTACAGGCATAGGTGATGGCGTGTTTTCTTCTGCCCGTTTTTACAAATAGAGGCGGATCTGTTTTGACCGCCGGATGCATACGGCTTTCAGTGGCGCTGCAACCTAGCGGGGCGGGTCTGCTTAAATGTTTTTATGATGATGGGGCCGCGAAAAAGCCTGCGCGTACAGCAGAAAAAATATAGGGACGGTATCTGGGCCATATAAGGGACGTCGACTTTTATAAAAATGATTTTAGAGAAGGCCAATGTTGGAGAAGGGGTAAAAAGGAACAGAAGAGAGAGAAGCCGCGGGTGGGGGTGCGGTCCGTATTTTTGCCGCCGCAGTTCTCCCGTTGTCCCGCTACACACGCGTTA
>JAUNTE010000104.1 GCA_030538855.1 Oscillospiraceae bacterium | reverse complement strand
GGTAACGGCCTCTCTTGATCTTTTGGGCGGAAAACAAAAGGTCGGGGATTTTCGATACGCGCCCGTTATTGGCATTGATATCTTATCCGGTATTTTGGTAAATACTACCGGACGTTCGGTGCTTTCGTTCGCCCAGGAACATCTGTTCTCTCCGTTGGAAATTTCTGTTGAGAACAATATATTTTTCGATACCAAAGAAGACCAGATGCATTTTTATAAACAGAAAGGCATGAACGGCTGGGTGGTTGACCCCAAGGGTACGAATACGGCGGGCTGGGGGCTGTCCCTCACGGCGATGGACATGGCGAAACTGGGGCTGTTATATCTGCAGCAGGGCCGCTGGAATGGGCAGCAGCTCGTCTCTCAAACGTGGGTCTCTGAAAGTACCAAAACCCAAAGCGTATGGGAAAAATGCGGCCTTAAATATGGATATTTATGGTGGGTCATCGATGAGATGGAACATTCTTTCGCGGCCTTGGGCGACGGGGGAAATGCGATATATGTCAACCCCAAATATAATATCGTCGTCGCGCTCTCCTCTGTGTTTGCCCCCAGAGTGAAAGACAGGATAGACTTTATAAAAAATGATATTGAGCCGCTGTTTCAAGGCGGCTGCGTATAAAACGCCTGTAAGCGGCAGATAAAAAAGCCTCCCGGCGGCAGGCCTTTTCTTCTTCTGCCGCGCTGGCGGTATCCCGGCGCGATCTGTAAAAAAGGAGAGAGCGGCGGTTTTGGCCCCGGGCGAAGAGTGCCGGTACTTTTAAAAACAGGCGGCTTTGCCCGCCTGCTTTCAGCCGCCGTCACCCCGCCTTTTGTCCGCAGCCCGTCGCTGCGCCTGTCTGCCCACTCCGCCCATGCTTCGCTTTTAGCTGAAAGAACGCCCCCACGGCAAAAAGCTTTTTTTCAAAAAACGGCTGTAAAAATGCCCGCCGCTGTGTTATACTAAGCCCATTAGCATTAAAAAATTGGAGTGAGTGGACATGAAACGCCAGGAAATCGCGTCGTTATACCAAAAAGAATTAACGGACGGCCAGCCGGTCACGGTCTCGGGCTGGGCAAAAACGGTGCGCGACAGCAAAAATATCGGCTTTATCGAGCTTTCTGACGGCAGCTGCTTTAAAAACCTGCAGGTGGTGTTTGAGGCGGCCAAACTCGAAAATTATAAAGAGATCGCCAAGGCGGGCGCGGGCACCAGTATGACGGTATGCGGCCGTGTGGTATTGACCCCGTCTGCCAAGCAGCCCTTTGAGCTGAACGCAGATTCCGTTCAGATAGACGGCGTTTGCCCGCCGGAATATCCGCTGCAGAAAAAAAGGCACAGCATGGAGTTCCTGCGTACCATGCCCCATCTGCGGCCCCGCACCAATACCTTTTCGGCGGCTTTTCGGGTGCGCAGCACAGCCGCTTACGCCATCCATAAATTTTTTAATGAAAACGGCTTTGTATATGTGCATACGCCGCTCATCACCGGTTCAGACTGTGAGGGCGCGGGGGAGATGTTCCGCGTCACGACCCTCGATATGGAAAACCCACCCCGTACCGACGACGGAAAAGTAGATTTCAGCCAGGACTTTTTTGGACGGGGCACCAACCTCACTGTATCCGGCCAGCTGGAAGCCGAGGGCTTTGCCACCGCCTTTGGTAAAGTATATACCTTCGGCCCCACCTTCCGGGCTGAAAAATCAAACACGCCGCGCCATGCGGCTGAGTTTTGGATGATAGAACCTGAGATCGCCTTTGCGGACCTTGCCGACGATATGGACCTTGCCGAAGCGATGGTCAAAAGCGTGATCGGCTATGTGCTGGAGCATTGCCCCGATGAACTGGCCTTCTTCAACCAGTTTATCGATAAAGGCCTGCTTGAGCGCCTGCGCCATGTGGCGGACAGTGATTTTGCCCGCGTCACCTACACCGAGGCGGTAGACGTCCTTGCAAAAAACAATGAGAATTTTCAGTATAAAGTGGAATGGGGCTGCGACCTTCAGACAGAGCATGAGCGGTATCTTACCGAACAGGTCTATCAAAAGCCCGTCTTTGTCACCGATTACCCCAAAGAGATCAAATCGTTTTATATGCGTCAAAATGAGGACGGTAAAACCGTGGCCGCGGCCGACATGCTGGTGCCCGGTATCGGAGAGCTGATCGGCGGCAGCCAGCGTGAAGAGCGTCTTGACCTGCTTACGGCGCGGATGGAAGAGCTGGGGATGGAGAAGGCCGATTATGAATGGTATCTCGATCTTCGCCGCTTCGGCAGCGTCAAACACGCGGGCTTTGGCCTTGGGTTTGAGCGTTTGGTCATGTATTTGACGGGTATCCAAAATATCCGCGATGTTCTGCCCTTCCCACGCACTACAGGCGGCTTTTGACCGCCTAGGCGCAAAAGCCCAAGCCGCGTTTTCATCACAAAAACGGCAGCCGAACGAAGAGCAAAAAATAACCTCCGCTTTGCGGAGGTTATTTTTATTACAGAAGAAAACCACCGGCACTGCCGGTGGAGTACTGCGTAAAAGCTTTTGCTTCAAGTGTCCGGCGAAGCGAGGTGACAAACAGCGGTCTTCCGTTTGAAGAAATTTCCGGCAGAAAGGATACGGCTGTTTTAACAGCGGCAGGGCAGGCGATGCGGATGAAAAATATTTCAGCGCGTCTTGAAACGTTGCCGGCAGCAGGCCCTATAAGGGCCTGTGCGTACTTTCGGTTTAGCCGAAGGTTTTGACTGGTTCGATATACAAAAACTTTCCTGTGTTTTTGTATGAAGTGTTTATAACTATCGCTGTGAACCCATATCGATACAAACGTTGTTCCATTCCTTTTGCTTTGTAATCCGCGGCGTAAAAAGGCGCCCGTAAAATATTGGCATATAACAGAACGCCGTTTTGCATAACAGAAGTATAACGCCCTTCTCCGCTTCCCTGTCACAGCCGCAGATACGCATGAACACGGCCTTTAAAATGGCCTGCTGCGCAACTTCTGCACACACGTTTTATTCCCGTACCGGCAAGGACGGACGGGCTTATCCTTGAAGAGAGTCTCACCATTCATTTTGCCATGGACAAAGCGGACGACGGCGCCATTGCAGCATCGGGAACGTATTTATGTTCGCATATATAAAATTGGATATGGCATACCTTGTTCATCCGTTTCAGTTCTTTTGTAAACATGAAAACCCATATGTTTATAAAATCCTATTGCCTGCGGGTTTTGCTCGTTTACCCCTAACCGGTTCACTTTATATTCTCTGATCCCATATTCAAGCAGCTTTTTCCCCAAGCCATGCCCACGCTCTTTCGGGGCTACAAACAACATCTCAAGCTTTTGTTCATCGATACCCATAAACGCGAGCGGGAGGCCGTCTTCATCTTCAACAATAATCAAATCAGGCACCTCAGCCAGCGCCTTGGGGACATACTTTTGAATATCATCTATTTCTTTGTTTGATAAAAACAAGTGCGTTTCTTTTACAGAAGCTTTCCATACTTTTTCAAGCTGCTCGATCAGTACTTGCGTTCTGTCTTTCACTTTTACGATTTTCATAATGTTCCACCTCGAGTTATAGGGGGATTTTCAACATTTCGTATCTTTATTTGAAAAGCTCGTACCACATCTCTTGCCAAATCTTCGTTTTTAAGAGACTTCCGGCTGATAGGCAAGCGCACGCAGCAGCTTCAGCTTTTTTTTGAATTCTTTTTCCAAAGCGTCCATATCGCACAAACCGTTTTGACGGTATTGCTGGGTGAGAAAACCCTCACTCACGTTGATCAGCAGGCAAAGTATTTCCCGCGGGTCTATCTCTTTACGAAATCGGGAGGTATCCAGCCACGAGAGCAGCAGGCCGACGCACTCATCTTCCATATACCGCATAAAACGGCGCATACAGGCCGCGACCTCGGGGTCTCGCTCACGCCAGGCGTACACCACAAACCCAAGCAGGGCGGGATGCTTGCGGGCAAGATCCATCTTTATTTTAAGCCCCATCAGCATCGCGTCGAAAAAATCCATGCCCCGCCAGGTATCCTCCTGCAGCAGCAGTTTCATAAAAGCCCCAACGCAGCTTTCAAACAGCCATTTATAAAGGCCGCGCTTATTTTCAAAATAGAAGAACAGCAGGCCTTTTGAGATGCCTGCGGCAGCGGCAATATCTGCGGTGACGGCTTTTTTATAGCCGCTGCGGGAAAAAACCTCGAGCGCTGCATGAAAAATTTTGGTTTGCTTTTCATGCGGCAGCCTCGAAAATTTAGGATTCATACGGTATCCTCCAGTATAAGCGGTAAAAAGCTTACAGGCGGTTTTGAGGGGCGGACAAAACTTCTTTTCTTTATTGTAGCGTATTGACCAGCCCGCGCAAGCCCTTTTGAAAAATAAAATAAGAGGACGGCCAGAGGCTGCTTGAAAAAATAAAACCGCTGGCTGTCTCTATAAACGGCGCGGGATAAGGCGTTCAAATACATGGTATCCACCGAAGGGCCACGGCGTTTTGCCTTGTGGGCGGGGGCCGGTTACAAAAAATCTGATTTTTCTGTTTTTAAATAAGTCCCTGTTAAATTATGCCAAAACAGCGGCCATAAAAAAAGCCGCCGGTAAACGGCGGCTGATGGAGAGGCAAAACCGCAGTGAGGCTCGGTTTTGCCGCAGCCCGTGCAAGTGGGCTGGAGAAAAAGGAGGACCGCCGGCTTATGTCGGACCTGCCGTATCCTTGATCCTGTTTTCAGTATAAAGATAAAATCTTTAAAAAACCTGAAAATTTTGCGTTTATAGAAAAACGCGGCGGTTTTCGGCCGCTTGTAACCGGGCGGCCCCTTTGCTATAATAATGAAAACAAAAACGCCGCGCAGCGGGATAAAGCGCGCGCTGAAACCTATTGATAAGAGAGAGAAGAGGACTATGCCAACCCTGACTATAGAAAAAACAGGCTTGCGCTGCTTTTCAGGCAACGCGCTCAAGCTTCTTGCGGCTGTTTCGATGCTGATCGATCATATCGGCATGATCTTGCTACCGCAGTATGGATTTTTAAGGATATTGGGGCGGCTTGCCTTCCCGATTTTTGCGTTTTTGATAGCGGAGGGCTGCCGGTATACCCGCAGGCCGCTGCGGTATTTGACCAATCTTTTTGTTCTCAGCCTTGTCTGTCAGGCGGGCAGCGTCATCGGCGACGGCAGATGGACGCTTTGTGTGCCCTGCAGCTTTTTTCTGGGCGCTGCCGTATTATTGTGTGTACGGCAGGCGTACCTGCCGGGCAAGGCCGGGCGGCGCTGGGGATACGCCCTGCTGGGGGCGGCTGCCGCCGCTGCCGCCTTTGGTTTGGCTGTCAGCGCCGGTATAGATTACGGGTTTATCGGGGTATTGCTTCCGCTCTCTGCGGGGCTGACTTATAAGCGGTGGCCGCGGCTTATACTATTTGGAGTGGGGCTTGCGGCTTTATCGCTGGCACAGGGCGGCATACAGTTTTATGGGCTGTTGGCCCTGCCGTTTTTGGCGCTTTATAACGGTGAGCGGGGAAAGCTGCCCTTAAAATGGTTTTTTTATATCTTTTATCCGGTTCACCTGGCGCTTTTATGGGGCCTGCGGTTTTGCCTGTAATAACGGTATGAAAAGGCGGGAGGGCATGCTGCGGGCGGGGAAAAGAAAAAAGGCCGCAAAGGCGGAAATAACAAAAAGGGCCGGGGCTTGTACGCCCCGGCCCTTTTCGCCCGGATAAACGCTTTTTGATTACAGGGCTGGGTCAATGGATTTGGAGGGGCTTAACGTGGTGCCGCCGATATGGAAGGTGCGCCTGGGCAGAAGACATACCCCTTTGACGTCGAATACCTGACGGACATTGTCCCATACAAGGCCGGTAAATTCATGGGCGCTCACATGGATGTCATAGCAGTTGCCGCCAAGGGGAATATCTTCAGCATAGTGGGCGGTGCGGTACTTTCCATTTCCGCTGAAGGAGCGGTTGTCAAAGGTTTCTTTGCCTTTTTCGTCATATCTTCGCTCTTTCCAGTTTACGTTAAAATAGGCGACATAGGCGCCGTTGTGGTCCAATGTGATACAGCCGCCCGGATATTCGGTACAGGTGGTCTCAATATATTTTGAACTCTCGTTTACCACAGCGCTGCGGTCATCCTTTAAAAAATTGCAGGCATAACTGAAAAGGCAGCCCGGGTTTTCTTTTCCGCAGTCAGCGCTTTGCGCAAGGATGTCTTTGATGGTTTTAAGCGTATCGGCGTTTATGAGCTGAGAAGCGTACTGCGTGCCGCCGCCCAATACGATGACCGACATCGATGTGTTGTCGAGGATCTCTTTATATTCCGCGTGGGCCTTGATGTCAAAATTGTCCTGCATGGAGGCGTGCAGCGCGGCTTCGACCAGAGAACTGTTGGAGGTGGTCTCAAGCTTGACGAAAATGCGGCGGCCATAAGAGGCCGCATGCACGTAAGCCGGGGGCGCGCTGTTGCACACTCCTTTGTCGCGCAGGTCTTGCGGGGTCACACTGTTATCAAACACATCGGCGGGATGCTCCGGCTTATCGCACAGGACGTTATAAAAGATTTGCTCATATTCACAGAGCATGACGGATTTTTTGCCGCTGGCGATCGCTTTGAAATCGACGCCCAGTTCAGAGGATACGTTTTTGAAATTCAGATTCAGCGCCGTGCTGAGCTGGCTTTCACTGTATGCCATGGTATCTTTATATTTTATGACGGCGTTGATCTTATAATCATGGCTGTACTGATCGCACCACTCTTTGAATTTTTCCATGACGGCGGTTTTTAAATTGCTTTGGGTGGGGTTCTCAATGGTGAAACGGCCGGCTTTACCCATGCCGGGCAAATCGATATAAAATGTCATGGGCGCCCGTTTAAAGGCGGGTACAGTGGGCGTATTTTCCATCAGACGGCGGTCGGCCAGTACGATAGCCCCCGGATACACGCTGTTTTCTAAATTCTCAAGCGCGCTCAGTTCGGCGTTGTGGGCCTCCAGGCTGGCTTCCTCTTTATGTACTACCACATAGGTCTGATTGTCAAGGCGCCCCTGATTGGGGATGAAAGAGGTGGTGTCCTGACCGCTTATCGTCAGGATAGCTTCGGGATCGTATTGCAGAGAGAGAATATGGTTGTTCAATTCCTGATTCATAAGTGGCCCTCCTTAATCAAAAAGTTCATTTAAAAACATATTCAGTGTGATATGCGTGCTGAAAGCGGTATCGGTCTCGTGATCGTACAGATAGACGGTTTCCTCGTTTTCGGGCACAAAGAAAATGTTTCCGAACGGGTCGTCGGCAACAGGTACGGCCCCGTTGCGGGCAAACAGCAAAGGGCCCCCTGTCCGGCGGTACTCGTCCTGTACCACACCCTGCAGTGTTTCTGATTCATTGTCGCAGGCAAGGGGATAGAAGCTGGAGATAAGAT
>JAUNTE010000103.1 GCA_030538855.1 Oscillospiraceae bacterium | reverse complement strand
GGATGTCCCGGGTGGGCAGCACCCGCTGCCCCATGTGCGAATACTCCTCCCGCAGGCCGGCGTAAACTTTAAAAACTGAGCCCTCAGGCAGGTTTTCACTCATCAGCGGGTTCAGGGCGTGGATGCCCTCCACCACCGCCACGCCTTCCCGCAGGTCATAGTGCCGGTATTCGCCGCGGCGCGATTCCGTCATAAAATCAAACTGCGGCACGTCGCACTCTCCCGTCTCAACCAAATTGCGGATACATCTCTGTATCTCGGGGATATCCAGCGCGTAGACGTTCTCATAATCCTTCGTGCCGTCCGGCAGGCGGGGGTAACGGTCAAGATCCAGATAAAAATCGTCCAGGCTGATGACCTTGGCTATTTTTCCTATGGTACACAGGGCGTTGGCAAGCTTATGGGCGGTGGTTGTTTTACCTGAAGAGGACGGCCCCGTCAGCAAAACCACCCGGCTGCCCGATGCGACGGCCTCCGCCGCCGCAGCCACGACGCGGTATTCATATTCTATCTCACAGTGGTTGACAAAATTTTGCGGATTGACCGCCGCCGTATTGATGAGCGAAATCTCCACCAGACGCTTAGGGATATACATGGCAGGCATAAAACGCATCCACTCCTTCTTTCCGCCGCAGTATCTCGTCAAAGCCCTTCAGATATTCAGCGGGATATTTATAATTGAAAATGCGCTGGATCAAGCCCTTTTTTTCCGCCTTCAGCTTGGTCACTGCGCCCGCGCCCGCGGCTAAAATGGTATGTACCTCTTCCATCATATAAATATTATAAAGGCCCATACGGCCCGGCTTTGCGTAACCGGTGTTTTCAAGGCTGCGCAGCGTCCCCTTTTGGCGGTACAGATAATAGGGCAGATACCCCGCCGCGGGCAGCCGCCCGCAGGCGCGCAGCATGGCCTCAACGTCGCCGTATTCCTCCGCCCGATGCTCTACCACCAGGTTCGAGGCCCTCTTCAACGTCAGCGTATGCACGGTGATATTCTCAGGTGCCAGCTGCAAAGCCGTATCCAGTGAGGCCTCAAACCCCGCCGGGGTGTCCTTGGGCAGTCCGGCGATCAGGTCCATATTGATATTGTCATGTCCCGCCCGCCGCGCTTCATAAAAACAGCCGGTCACATCCTCTGCGGTGTGCCTACGTCCTATCGCGCGCAGCACCTCGTCTGAAAAAGTTTGGGGGTTGATAGAGATACGGGTCGCGCCATACTCCTTCAGCACCGACAATTTTTCCGCGTCGGTACAATCCGGCCTTCCCGCCTCTACCGTATATTCCTCGGCCTGCCCTGTTGGAAAGCAGCGCCGGATGGTCTCCATCAAAAGCCGCAGCTGCTGTGCCGTCAGGGCCGTAGGGGTACCCCCACCGATATAAATGGTTTTCAGCCGCAGCCTGTTTTTCTCCGCCCGGGCAGCGATCTCCTCCAGCTCACGGCAAAGGCCCCCGACATAGGGGCCGATGAGGTCTTTGCTTTTCTCCACCGTACGGGATACGAAACTGCAGTAGCTGCACCTTGTGGGGCAAAACGGGATAGATACATAAAGGCTGTAGTCCCTTTCTCCGACATGTTCCAGCGCCGGCCGCTGAACGGCGGCTGTGGCCTTTGCCAGAGAGAATTTTTCAGGCGTTACATCAAAAACATCAAAAAAGCGCCGCTCGATCTCCTCCTCTGTTTTGCCCGCCGCGCGAAAATCGTGAAACAGCCGTACCGGCCGCACCCCGGTGAGAAGCCCCCATGCCGGGTGCCTGCCCGTAAACGCCTTCAGCAGCTGATAGCAAAGCGCGGCGAGTGAAAACCCCTGCTTTTCTTTTTTGTCCCAGCGGGCAAAAGCCGCCGCAGTACGCCCGTTCTCACGCACCGCGCAGGCCAAACGTCCGCCCACGGCCCACGCCGTCACGCAGTCCCCTTTGTGGGGAAAGCCCTTTTCCAGCACCGCGTCAGGATAAAAAATCCTTACCAGATGCTCGGTGTCGTATCCGTTCGCCTCACCCTGAATATATATTTTCATTGTTTACCTCAAATACGGGTTATATCGCCGCTGAGTCTCCATATCGCTGAAGCTCTCATGCCCGGGCAGTACCTTCGGGTTGCCCGGCACTTCGCGCAGCAGCTTTTTCAACGAGAGCGCCATCGCCGCCGGGTCTCCGCCCTCAAGGTCGGTCCGTCCTATATCTCCGTCAAACAGCGTATCGCCTGAAAAAAGCATATTTTCGCACAGGATACAGACGCTGCCGGGGGTGTGTCCCGGCGTTTTGATGATATGAAATTTCATATCATCTATCTCCAGCGTTTCGCCGTCCGCAAAATACTGCTGTGCTTTCAGGCCGAACAGGGCCGCGTCCTCGGCGGCCATATACACCGGCGCGCCCGTCTCACGGCGCAGCGCCTCCAGCGTATCCACATGGTCCCAATGCCCATGCGTCAGCAGGATAGCGCGCAGCGCAGCGTTCTCTTTTTTTAATATCTCACGATACTGCGTCATCGGGGCCGAGGGGTCTATAGCCACCGCCCCGCCTTTTTCACCCGTCAAAACAAAACAATTGGTATAGTACGGCGGCGCGCCGTGCAGATGATAAAAACCTTTCATCCCTCTTTCTCCTTTTTCCAATCCTCAGTATCCAGTATCAGGGTCACCGGGCCGTCGTTCACCAGAGACACCTTCATATCGGCCCCAAATTCACCCGCTTCCACCCGTGCCGCGCCCTCCTTTTTCAGGGCCGACAGCAGCGCCTCATAACAGGCGACAGACAAAGGCGGCTTGGCGGCCGCCATAAAACTGGGGCGGCGGCCTTTGCGGGTATCCGCGCACAGGGTAAAATTCGATACCGCCAATACGCTGCCGCCAACCTCCAACAGGCTTTTATTCAGTTTGCCATCCGCGTCCTCAAAAATACGCAGCTGCACACATTTACGCGCCAGCAGCGCGGCGTCCTCCGGCGTGTCCTCCTGCGTCACGCCCGCCAAAACCACCAGCCCTTTTTCTATACTGCGTTTCTGCGCGCCGTTAATCTCCACCTCGGCCCGCAGCACCCTCTGTACCACTGCTTTCATTTTTGCATCCTATCTGTCCCGGGCACGGTCTACCGAGACCACATCTTTTACTTTGCACAGCTTTGCTACCACATTGTCCAGATGTTCGGTATTGGCCACGCCGATCGTCAGCGACATCGTTGCCCTGCCGTCGGGGGTTTGACGGGCCGAAATGGACAAAATCGGCACCCGCATCCCGGCGATGGCGGCAGATACGTCGGCAAACAGGGCCGGGCGGTCCAGCGCGCGTATCTCAAGGCTGGCGGTGAAGTTTTGTTTTACGCCGTCGGCCCAGTGCGCCCGCAGCCAGCGCTCAGGCTCTCTCACCATCCCGCTTCGCGCGTTGGCGCAGTCTTTTTTATGGATGGACACGCCGAAGCCCCTTGTCACAAAGCCCACGATCTCGTCCCCCGGCAGCGGGCTGCAGCATTTCGCAAATTTTACAAGGCAGTTGTCCAGCCCCTCAACGATAACGCCGTCCGCCGTGCTGGCCGCCACCGGTTTCAGGGGGACGGGCGGGGGCAGCTCCTGTTCGGCCTCGCGGTTTTTCAGCAGCTTTGTATATTCGTCCTTTATTTTCAGCATCAGGCGCGAAAGCTGTACGCCCCCGTAACCGATGGCCGCGTACAACTCCTCCACCGTGTTGAGGTGCTGGCGGCGGGTCATCTCCTCCATAAAGGCGTCGTACTCTTCCTCGGTCAGGTTGATCTGGTTGCGCCGCAGCTCCCGCTCCAGCGATACCCGGCCCTCAAGGATGTTCTCTTCTTTACGCTCTTTTTTGAACCAGCTTCGTATCTTGCTGCGCGCCTCGCTGGTGGTCACGATTTTAAGCCAGTCACGGCTGGGGCCTTTGTTCGCAGGGCCGGTGATCACTTCAATGACCTCGCCGGTCTGCACCTTATGGTCGATGGGCACGATACGTCCGTTCACCTTTGCGCCGATCATCCGGTTGCCCACCGCCGAATGGATGGCATAGGCAAAATCGATTGCCGTCGCCCCCGCGGGCAGGTTGACCACCTCGCCCTTCGGCGTGAAGACAAAAACTTCCTCAGGCAGCAGCTCGCTTTTCAAATTGCGCAGCAGGTCTTCCGAGTCGTCGTTTTCACGCTGGCTCTCCAAAAGCTGGCGCACCCAGGCCAACCGCTCCTCCAGCTTGTCGCTGCCCGAGATGCCAGCTTTGTACTTCCAGTGGGCGGCAACGCCGTACTCGGCCGTGTGATGCATCTCCCAGGTACGTATCTGCACCTCAAAGGGCACGCCCTCGCGCCCCAGCACGGTGGTATGCAGGCTTTGATAACCGTTGGGCTTTGAAGTGCTGATATAATCTTTAAAGCGGTTAGGCAGCGGATGGTACATGTCATGGATAACGCCCAGCGCGTTATAGCATTCCGCCACGCTGTTTAAAATGATGCGCACCGCGTAAACGTCGTAGATCTCCTCAAAGCTTTTGTTTTGGATATACATTTTGCGGTAGATGCCGTAAACGCTTTTTACCCGGCTTGAGATCCACGCGGTCTCCATACCGTGCTCGGCCAGCCGTTCCTTCACCTTTTCAGCGATATTTTCAATAAATACCTTGGCGCTGCCGTTCTGCGCCAGCAGACGGTTGATCTCCTCATATCCCACCGGGTCAAGGTATCTTAAACTGCGGTCCTCCAGCTCTTCTTTGATGCTGCTGATGCCCAGCCTGTGCGCGATGGGGGCGTATACCTCCATCGTTTCCAATGCCTTATCCCGTCTCTTTTGTTCGGGCTGCGCGTCCATGGTGCGCATGTTATGAAGCCGGTCACACAATTTTATCAGCATAACGCGGATGTCCTGGCTCATGGCCAACAGCATTTTCCGCAAGTTTTCGGCCTGCTGTTCCTCCACCGATGAAAAGGTGATCTTGGTCAGCTTGGTAACACCGTCAACAAGATTTGTCACGTCCTCGCCAAACTGGGCCCGCAGCTCGCCAAGGCTCACCTCGGTATCCTCCACCACATCGTGCAGCAGCGCGGCGCACAGCGATTCGGTATCCAGCCCCAGATCCACCAGCAGCGCGGCCACCGAGACCGGATGCGTGATATACGGCTCGCCCGATCTCCGGTTTTGCCCCTCATGGGCCTTTTCCGCCAGCCGGTAGGCCTTCTCTATCTTCTCTACATCATATCCGCGCGGGCTCTCCCGCACCATATGCATCAGTTCTTCATAAGTGGTGTATCGCTGCATGTCTTCCCCTCCAACCCGGCCAGCAGCCTGCTTTCTTCCAGCGGCCGCTTTATTTTCTCCGGGCTCTGCCGTAAAACGCCGCTGTTCCCGGCGTCCTCCACAAGATGTCCCAGCTCCTTTAAAATATCCGCCGCCGCCAGCAGACGGCCGGCCCTCTCGGCCCCCATACGGCATACCGCCGGGCGCAGATCGCCCGCGGGCAGCCCCTGGGCCGCTTCACGGTACAGCTCCACCACATCGCGGCGGCCGGGGCAGATGGCTTTTTTCTGTTCCTCCGGCAAAGGCAGCCCGTTTTTATAGGCCGCATACCATTCCGCCTGACAGATCACCTCGTCAGGCATCCCGGCGGGGCGCAGCTCTGCAATGCGGGCCGACACCCGGGCACCCGAAGCGCTTTCATAGACAGAGAGTTCCAGCGCGGCATCCACCCGGTCTCCCACCCGGTAGGCAAGCTGTTCAGGCGAGACGCCGAACATCACCGCGTACAGTGAGCCGCCCCCCTGCGACAGGCGCAGCCTGCAGTGCCGTCCCTCTGAAAGCGGATAGATCCCGTCGATCACGACGTTCTCGGCCACATAAAGCGGGGCCGGGTTCCCCTGCCCAAAGGGGGCCAATAACTGGGCCGAGCCCACTGCCTCCACCGTCAGCTTCTCCAGCCGGACGGAGAGGTCGATCTCCAGCGCCGCCGTCTTTGGCATGGGCTGATTTTCAGCCGCCCACACGTTGATTTCATGCCGAAAGGCGGGCAGATCCTCTTTTTTTACCGACAGGCCCGCCGCCATGGCGTGCCCGCCGAAACGCAGCAAAAGAGGGCGGCAGGCCGCAATGGCCTGATAGAGCGAAAAATCCCCCCAGCTCCGTCCGCTGCCGCGGGCCTCGCCCTGCTCATCCACGGTAAACACGACGACGGGCTTTTCATATTTCTCCGCCATGCGTGAAGCGGCAATGCCGATGACGCCGGGGTGATAGCCCTCGCCCCACAGCACCAGTACGCGGTCGGACGCGAGCGAACTGTCGGCGCGCAGCTGTGCCTCCAGTTTTTCGGTGATCTCGCGCTCGGCCGTCTGGCGCAGCTGGTTCTGGCGCTCTAATTCCTCGGCCAGTTCCGCCGCCGTCTCCTCGTCCTCCTCCAGTAATATCCCCAAAGCGAGGTCGGCCTCGTCCATACGTCCGGCGGCGTTCAGGCGGGGCGCAAGGCCAAAGGATATCTGTTCCTCGGTAATGCGCTTATCCGCAAGGCCCGCTTTTTCAATAAGCGCGGCCAGGCCGGGCCGCTGTGTATGTGCTAAAGACGCGAGGCCCGCCCGCACCAACGTGCGGTTTTCGCCCTTCATCTCCATGTTGTCGCCCACAGTGCCAACGGCGGCCAGATCGCCGTATTCCTCAAGCAGTTCCTCCGGGCTGCACCCCTCGATGGCGCAGATCGCCTTAAACGCCACCCCCGCGCCGCACAGATTTTTTGCCGGGCTCTCGTCGTCCGGGCGCAGCGGGTCCACCACCGCGGCGGCGGGCGGCAGGGCTGCGGGCGGCAGGTGATGGTCCGTCACCACCACGTCTATCCCCTTTTCTTTTGCAAACGCGATCTCCTCCGCCGCTGAAACGCCGTTGTCCACCGTGATGATCAAAGAGACACCCCGCGCCGCCAGCTGTTCTATCGCCTGTACAGAAAGACCGTAGCCCTCCTCTTTGCGGCTGGGCAGCTTAAAATAAACGTTTGCCCCAATACTCTCAAGATATGTCATCATCAGCGCGGTGGCCGTCACGCCGTCCACGTCGTAATCGCCGTATACCACAATTTTTTCCCCGTCGTCCACAGCGCGGCGCACCCGCTGCACCAGCTTTTCCATATCCTTCATGGCCATTGGGTCTGAAAGGGGGGTATCCTCCTGTAAAAGCGCCGCGGCTTTTTCAGGGTCGTCAAACCCCCGCGCCGCCAGCACCCCACACAGCAGGCCGGGCACGCCAAGGCCAGCCTGCAGCGTTTTCACCTGCTGCGGGCCGGGGCGTTTGATATTCCAGCGGCGGTAAACCATAAACATTCTCCTTTATCCTAAACGCCGTCCCGTGGGCGGCGCTTTTCCGGCGCCTTTTCAGCGCCGCGTCACAAATTTCAGTTCCGGCCTTCTCAACCCGTTTTTTACAGGCTTTGGCGTACAGCACTCTGTGC
>JAUNTE010000102.1 GCA_030538855.1 Oscillospiraceae bacterium | reverse complement strand
ATAAAAAGTGCTTTTGCTGCCATAACAGCGCGGTTTGCCAAGTGTGGTAAAAAGCAAAACAAGGATATACAGAAAGAACCTGAAGGAAACAGATCGTTTACCCTAAGCAGACAAGGAGCCATACGGTTTTTCGGGGCCGGAATAACAGCCGGCTGCCATTTCTGCTCCCCCAAAACTCCACAGGAGCTGTCGGTGAGCTGAAATTGAGGATGGCAAGGCCGTAAGGTGTCGCCCGTCGAACCCGAAAACACCGTCAGCACTTATTTTAACCGCTGACAGGCGTGTTTCCCCTTGTCCGCTTAGGGTATCCCATACAAAATAGAATTGCGGAGTACAGAAAGGAGCAGCGAAAAGACGATGGGAGGGACGGGCGGTTTACGATGGATGCGTGGCCCGGTCAGGGGCACGTGGATTGCAATTCCCGCATCGGGATCAACGAGGGCAGCGATCAAAAGTCGCGCCCCGCACGGGGTACGTGACCGCAGCGCCTCCTGTTATTATGCCGTTCATAGACGTTCATCCAGTCGTGCCCGGCACGGGGTGCATGGATCGAAATTCCCGCATCGGCAGCATCGACGAGGGCAGCAATCAAAAGTCGTGCCCCGCACGGGGCGGCAAGGAAGCAGCTTTTTCTTCCCGGCTGGCAGACCGTACTTGCGCATTTGAAGCGCAGGGCAGGAACAAAGGGCTTTGGCCGTATCTAAAATACCATGCGTTTTACGTGGGTCTGGTTTTTATAAAAGTTTCACGGGCGAGATCGGGGCGGCCCGGCGCGGGGCCGCCCGGCTTTTTTGCGGCCCGAAAACCAGCGGCGGGGCCGTAGATAGACAACCGCCGGGTGAAAAGGACGAAACGGCGCCGGGCTAACGACAGGGGGCATCCCTGCTGCGTTAAACCTCGCGCTGAAGCGGTGATCCGGCGTTGGCAGACGGAAAAAAGAGGAGAGGCGGTGGGCGCGGCTTTATGGCGGCTGAGAACACCTACTTACGTGTTTTACGTATAAGCGAGCAATAAAGACGCTGCCCATATCTGAAATATTACATGTTTTATGCGCGGGGGTTTTTCTGCTGAACGTTTCATCGCACCGGCCGGGACGGCTTTATAACGCCGGGGCCGTATATGGTTTATTGCTTTCAAGCAAAAAGAAAGGGCGAAAAAACAGACGCGCCCAGGTTTATGCCCTCATCAAAAAGCAAAATCTGCCCGCGAACAGCTTTTGAGAAAAATTCAAAAAAACGCCCTGAAAGCCGGCGGAAAAAGCCGGCTTTCAAGGCGTTTTGACAAGCTGTTCTTTTTTATGTTCCGGCGTTTCAAAGCTGTTTTACGGCGGCCCCTTTTGCCGCTGGGCTTACGGGATAAAACCGTTTTGACGGGAGAGAGGAACGCCGCAGACAGCGCCGGGACACGGGTAGAACAAAAGGCTATTTTGCCCGGACGGCCCATATCTTGCCCCCGCCCGGGGAGGTGACGGCTTTGGTGTCGAAGGCGCCGGTGGCCTCTATCAGCTTATACATTTTGCTGAAGCCGTAGTTGCGTGTGTCAAAATCAGGATATTTGCGGCTGAGGATCACCCCGATCTGTGAGAGCAACATGTAGCCTTCTTCGTCTGATTCGACCTCTAAAATTTCACGGATACTGCGCGTCAGCTCTTTCAAATCAAAGGTGACAGGTGCGGGGTGCGGTGCGGGTTTGGCCGCCTCGGGATGGGCGGCGGGTTTTACGTCGGTTTTGGCGGCGAATTTTTTTGCGGGCCGGCTCTCTTTTTTAGGCGCGGTTTTGGGCTGCTGGCTTTCATACAGCACCTCAAGATACTTAAAGGTATCGCACGCGGCTTTGAAAGCGCCAGGGGTTTTTTGTTCCCCCATGCCAATGACGGTCATCCGGCTCTCACGCAGGCGTGCGGCAAGACGGGTGAAATCACTGTCGCTGCTGACGAGGCAGAAGCCGTCCACATGCCCCGAATATAAAATGTCCATCGCGTCGATGATCATGGCTGAATCGGTGGCGTTTTTGCCCTGCGTATACCGAAACTGCTGGATGGGGGAGAGGTTATTGTCCAGCAGCATTTTTTTCCATCCGCTCATATCCGGCAGTGTCCAATCGCCGTAAATACGTTTATAGGCGGGCGTGCCGTACAGCGATACTTCGCTGATGATGCACTGGATATATTTTTGCGACACGTTTTCGGCGTCGATCAAAAGCGCAATGATTTTTTCGTTCTCCTGCATGAAATGATCTCCTTTTTTCTCATGGTATGTTTGATATAAGTATACGCTTTTCTATCCCGCAAAGCAAACAAAGAACTGGAATACCTTAAAAAAATGTGCTACAATAAAACGAAATTATGCAAAGAGGTGACCTGTCCATGTCCGGGCTGCTGGCAAAATGGTTTATCAAAGACGCACAGCGGGTACAAGACCCGAAAGTGCGCTCTGCTTACGGCAAAATGTCCGGTATCGTCGGGCTTCTCTGTAATCTGCTGCTGTGCGCGGGCAAGCTGGCCGTGGGGTGGCTCTCAGGCAGCGTGGCGGTCACGGCGGATGCGGTGAACAACCTGTCGGACGCTTCCTCTTCAGTAATCACCCTGCTGGGTTTTAAGCTGAGTGAAAAGCCTGCGGATAAAGGGCATCCCTTCGGACATGCGCGGATAGAGTATTTATCGGGGCTGTTGGTCGCCGTTATGATTTTGCTGATCGGGGCAGAGTTGGTCCGCAGCTCGATAGAGAAGATACTGGCGCCCACGCCGGTGAGTTTTCAGCCGGTGACGTTTGTGGTGCTGGCCTTCAGTATTTTAGTGAAATGCTGGATGGCGCATTTTTACCGTGAGACGGGAAAACGCATTGAGTCGGAAACACTGTCTGCGGCTGCCGCGGACAGCCGGAACGATGTGATCAGCACCTCGGCAGTGCTGCTTGCGATGCTGGCCGCCCATTTTACCCACCTGCAGCTGGATGGGTGGATGGGCCTTGCCGTGGCGGTGTTTATTCTTGTCAGCGGCGTCGGCATTCTGCGCGATACCCTGAACCCCCTTTTGGGCGAGGCCCCTACTGAGGAACTGAGCAGACATATCGCGGAAAAGATACTGGCCTACCCCGGTGTTTTGGGTGTGCATGACCTGATGGTGCACGACTACGGCCCCGGCAGGCGCTTTGCCAGCGTACATGTAGAGATGAGCGCCGCCACCGACGTTTTGGTGAGCCATGATACCATTGACGATATTGAGCGGGACTTTGCGAGAGACGACAATTTGAATCTGGTCATCCATTATGACCCCGTTGTGGTGGACGACGAGGAAGTGAACGCGATGCGCAGCCGAGTGAAAGAGATCATCGCCGGTATCAGCAGCGAGCTTTCTTTTCATGATTTTCGCATGGTGAAAGGGCCGGGACACACCAATTTGATTTTTGACGTGGTGTGCCCCAACGGCTTTTTCTTGACGGAGGAGCAGCTGAAAGCAGAGATCGACCGGCGGGTGCAGCAAGCAGGCCACCGTTATTATACCGTGATTACGGTGGATACAAACTATGCCTCGCTGCCGGTGCAGACAACTTCCGGCGCTCGGTAAAAGCATAACGCATCGGGAAAAACCAAACCCTGCCGCAGAAACGCGGCGGCCTTTCAGGCGTGTATAAAAAGGCCCGGGGCATTTTGAAAAAAGTTTGGCATCAAGCGGCTTTTATAAAAACTTTTACCCCTGCTTTCACCGGATGAAAGCAGGAAAAAGGCTTATAAAGCCGGAAAATAAAATCCTCCCATCCGGGACGGCGAAGGAGAAAGACGATGAATATTGAGTACGCAAAACGAGTGTCCGGTGCAAAACCCTCCATCATCCGTGAGATATTGAAGCAGATGAACGACCCCACCCTCATCAGCTTTGCCGGGGGCAACCCCGCGCCGGAGTCTTTTCCTATAAAAGAGATCCGGCGTTTTTCAGACGAGTGCCTGCGGGACGACCCGGTGGGCACCCTTCAATACTCGTTGACCGAGGGCTATACCCCGCTGCGCCAATCAACGGCGGATTTTATCAATCGGAAATGGACGGTGAAAAAAGAGACTGACGACCTCATCATTACATCGGGAAGCCAGCAGGCCATTGACTTTTTAAGCAAAATACTGTGCAACGAGGGCGACGTGGTGCTTTGCGAGGAGGCCTCTTACGTGGGCGCACTCAACGCCATACGCAGCTACGGCGTAAAAACGCTGGGCGTGCCCAATGACGAGACGGGTACCATGGACATGCAGGCGCTGGAAA
The DNA here is from genome assembly GCA_030538855.1 of Oscillospiraceae bacterium. Taxonomy (GTDB): domain Bacteria; phylum Bacillota; class Clostridia; order Oscillospirales; family Ruminococcaceae; genus JAUNTE01. The sequence goes on along the minus strand of JAUNTE010000102.1, from coordinate 3,254 downwards.
AAGCGCTTGCCGCCAGCCCCAAGCCTAAATTTTTATATGTGATCCCCAATTTTCAAAACCCGATGGGAACCACCCTTCCGGCGGAAAAGCGCGCGAAGATCTACGAGCTGGCCGTGCGCTGCGGCGTACCGGTATTTGAGGATAACCCCTATGGAGACCTTCGATACAGCGGAGAGGCGCTGCCGCCCATCAAAAGCCTGGATACCGAAGGCGCGGTGGTATATGCCGCCAGCTTTTCAAAAATATTCTGTCCCGGTATGCGTATCTCGGCGCTGGTGGCTGACAAAGGCCTGATGGCAAGGCTGGTCGTCGCCAAACAGTGCGGCGATGTACACAGCAATGTGTGGAGCCAGAAGGTGTGCGACCGTATGCTGCGCGAATGTGATATGGACGGCCATATCGCCCGCCTGCAGGCCATCTACCGTGAAAAAAGCGCCCTGATGCTGCGTGAGATGGATAAGCATTTCAGCCGCCGTACCCGGTATACCCGCCCCGAGGGCGGCATGTTCATCTGGGTGACGCTGCCTGATGAAGTGGATATGCTGCAATTGGTGGACGCCGCGCTGAAAGAGAAGGTGGCGGTGGTGCCTGGCAGCGCCTTCAGCCCGGACGAAGAGGAAACGAGCCATTGCTTCCGTATGAACTTTTCAACCCCCAGCAACGATAATATCATCAAAGGCGTAGAGATATTGGGCAGGCTTACAAAGCGGTTCTGCGGCGAATAAAACCGGACGGCGCAGCCTTATACCGGCTGAAAATGCCCGGCGGCCCGCCGTAAAAGCATTGCATGAATTGCGTGATAACGGTAAAGTGAAAAGCCTAAAGGCTGTATGAGACCGGACGTAAAACAATGCGGGAGTGCGAAAAGACGCTTTTTGTAGAGCCGGGAGGTTTTTTAAACATACCCCCCGCAACAACAAAAAATAAACCCTGTAACCTCATCCGCAGCGTTATTTGATTGTATGACTGTTTTTGATAAAAACGCCGCCGCGCCCCAAAACCGAAGGGAGAAATCTTGCCCGGCCGGACAGATGGCGTGAGGCTGATCTTGCCTGTATAACGGGTGGAATTAAGCGATTTCGCCAGACCTTTTGCCATGCCGCCCGGCTGCCTGATAAGAGAGGAGAAACGCCCTGTGAAAAAGATGAGAAAGCCAAACCGATGGTCTGCTGTGATGCTGTGCCTGTGGATATTGGCGGGGGTGCCCGCACTCTCTGGGCCGGCTTATGCGGCAGAGCAGGGCTGCCGTTATGTGTACGGTGAAGCATGGGGAGGGACGGGCGGAATTACCCTTCATGCCCCGCTGACCGCGGAGAGCGGCCCGGCGCAGGCCGCATATGACCCCGGCGATGTGGCGGCTGTAGACGCTGTTATTGCAAACAGCAGGTTAGGCTGGACGCCCGGCGACCCCGGCAGCTGGAATACGGCGGCCGGTGACGCGCCCTACTTAACATGGGACGACAGCTCACCAAAACGAATAACGGGACTGTATATAAAGAGCTGTGGCTTTTTGGGCAGGCTGGATGTTTCGGGCCTGACATGCCTGCAGGCGCTGGACTGTTCTGACAACAGACTGACCGGAGAACTGGACGTTTCCAATCTCGGCAGCCTGCAAACCTTAAACTGTGCGTACAATAAGCTGACTGCACTTAATGTTTCAGGTTTGAGGGGCCTGCGGGAACTGTTTTTTCATAATAACCAGCTGAGAAAGTTGGATACTTGGGGCCTTGACAGCCTGCAGATTTTGGATTGCAGTGTCAACAACCTGACCGGGGAACTGGATGTCTCAGGCCTTGGAAATTTACAAACCCTAAACTGCGCAAATAATCACCTGCTGACCGGGCTGAATGTCTCGGGCCTCGCGCGCCTGCAGGAACTTAATTGCTTTGACAGCGGGCTGACCTGTCTGGAGGTTTCGGACCTCGACAGCCTGCGAACTTTAAACTGCGCACACAGTAAGCTGACTGGGGAATTGAACGTTTCGGGCCTGCCCGCACTGCAAGAATTACTCTGCCGTCAAAATGAACTGACCGGGCTGAATGTTTCGGGCCTGTCTAACCTGCAAGAACTGTCCTGCTCCAATAATAACCTGACTGAGTTGGATGTCTCGGGCCTTGCGCGCTTGCGGGAACTTGACTGCTTTAATAATGATTTGACGTCTTTGGATGTTTCAGGCTTAACGAATTTGCAAATCTTGGCTTGCGGGAACAATGGGCTGACCGGGCTGGATGTTTCCAGCCTTGAGCGTCTGCGGGTATTGGACTGTTCAGGCAGCAGCTTGAGCGAACTGGATATTTCAGACCTGACGGGCCTGCAGACGCTGGACTGCCGTGATAACAGGTTGAGCAGACTGGACATTTCAAGCCTGAAGAGTTTGCAATTTCTGGACTGCTCTGGCAACGGCCTGACGAAACTGGACGTTTTGGGCTTAGAGCATCTGCAAGTATTAGAATGCTCCGGCAACAGCCTGAGCGAACTGAATATGTCAGGCCTGAAGGGGTTGCAATGTCTGAACTGCTCTGGCAACGGCCTGACGCACCTCGACATTTTGGGCATGGAGGGTCTGCAAGAAGTGGACTGCTCGGATAACAGCTTAGATGAACTGGATGTTTCAGGCCTGCCGAGCCTGCAAAGGCTGTGCTGCGCAAATAACAGGTTGAGCAGATTGGACGTTTTTGACCTTGAAAGACTTCTGGTACTGGATTACTCCGGCAACGATTTGACCGGGCTGGATGCTGGGGTTTTGATGGTTTGGCAATATTTTAAACTGCCGTGGCGGCAGATGGGCTTTACAGGATAGTTTTAAAAGCCTGAACGGGAAATTACGCTTTGTTAAAATTTGACCGACAAATTGAAGCCGGCGGTGACGGCGGGCCTTGACCGCCGCTGTTCTTTATATCATCGGCTTCGGCATAAGGGCGGGCAGCGCCCCTGCAGGCCCGGGACATCGAGGCTGTCCTTTTGTATTTTGGCTGGACAGGCGGGTGACAAGCGCGGCCCTCAGTAAGTAGGGGAGTGGGGGCAGCGATGAGATTTGCGGCGTACAAAGCAATGGACAAAAAACTGCCGCGGCCTGTGTTTTTAACCATGTACTTGGTATGGGCAGCTTTAAAATCCGTCTGTATATAAAAACGGCGACATTTCTGGGGTGTAAGGCCCCTGACAAAACGGATAGGTGAAGGCGTAGCGGTAACTTTATATTTTGACGGTATATGCTTTTTTAGGTTTTACGCGTAAAGGTGAGAACAGGCCCC
>JAUNTE010000101.1 GCA_030538855.1 Oscillospiraceae bacterium | reverse complement strand
GTGACGCTGCGGTCATGGTTGAGGGCGGCGATAAAATAGGCGATATATTTAGACACATCCACCTCATGGAACCATTCCCGCTCTTTCAGGGCCGGGCTGCGGTACGTCAGGTTTGAGCCCAGCACCCCGTCGATGATGCCATCCGCGTACGCCTTGTCAAAGGTATCAAGGCCGTTGGTGAAGATCGCGTAGGTCGCATAGGCAAAAATACGGTTCGCCTTCTGTTTTTTCAGCGCGTAGGCAATGTCCAGCATCGATTCTCCCGACGAAATGATATCGTCCGAGATAAAGACGTCCTTGCCCTCCACGCTCTCGCCCAGATACTCATGCGCCACAATGGGGTTGCGGCCGTTTACGATCTGGCTGTAATCGCGCCGTTTATAAAACATGCCCAGGTTGACGCCCAAAACGCTGGCATAATACATATTGCGGTTCAGCGCGCCTTCGTCCGGGCTCACTACCATAAAATGGTCGCGGTCAAGCTTTAAGCCCTTCAGCTCGCGCAGCATGGTCTTCAGCACCTGGTAAGAGGGCATCACATTGTCAAAGCCCATCAAAGGCACCGCGTTTTGCACGCGGGGGTCGTGCGCGTCAAAGGTGATGATATTGGCAACGCCCATGTTGCGCAGCTCCTGCAGCGCCACGGCGCAGTCCAGGCTCTCGCGGCTGTTGCGCCGGTGCTGGCGCCCGCCGAACAGGATGGGCATCACCACGTTGACGCGGTACGCTTTGCCGCTGGCCGCCTGGATCAGACGCTTCAGATCCTGAAAATGGTCGTCCGGCGACATGCAGTTCTCGCGGCCGAACAGCTCATAAGTACAGCTGTAATTGCCCATATCCACCAAAATAAACAAATCGTCGCCCCGCACGGTGTCTTTGATCAGGCCCTTGGCATCGCCCGAAGAAAACCGCGGGCACTCGCTGGGGATGATAAACGTCTCTTTGTTCATCCCCGCTTCTCTGGCCCAGCGGGTAAGATGCCAGTCGATCTTATCTCCCAGCTCTTTTGCGCCCTCCGCCACCAAAAGGCCCAAAGGGGGCACCTTTTCCGTCCCGTTAAAAAAGTCCCGCACGTCGATTTTTGTCGCCATCCGCTGTCCACTCTCCCAGTTTTTGTTTTTCCCTGTCGGGCATATAAAGTTTTTATTAAATATAATTATACAATATTTCCTCTTCTGCGAAAAGCGTATTTTCTGCCAAAAAGCCCGGCTTTCCATGTTAGATTTTGTTTAAATAAGAGACTTACGCCTCCATGCCCCACTTTTCCACCGAATCAAGAACACCGCGCCCCGGATGACCTCGTCCATCGTCATAGCCACCCAGATACCGGCAAGCCCCCAGCCCAGCACTACCCCAAACAGCCATGAGAACAGCACTGAAACGCCCCACATACACACAAGGCCCGCCGTGACAGGCGTTTTGATATCGCCCGCGGCCACCAGGCTGCGTACCATGGTAATGTTCACCGCCCGGCCCAGCTCTAAAAACAATTCTATAAACAGAATGCTGTGGCCCAGCTTTAAAACGGCGGGGTCAGAGGTGAACAGCCCCAGTACAGCGTCGCTCTGCCAAAATAAAAGCAGGGTGATAGTTTCAGCCACCGCAATAGAGATCAGCACCGAGCGCCGCACAGGGCCGGTCAGCTCGTCGCGCCGTCCCTCGCCTATTTTATACCCCAGCACGATCTGCGTGGCCTGAGAAAGGGCGATGCAGTAAACGTACGAAACATTCGCCAGCATACTGCAATACACCTTTGTAGTCATAACGGCGGTGCCGAACAGGTTGATAAAGCTCATGATACAGATCTGTGAAACATTATACGACAGCTCTTCTCCGCCCGAAGGCAGGCCGATATACAAAAGCCGCTTTAGCGCGTCTGTGGGAAAAGGCCGCAGCCAGCGCATCCCAGGCCGTACGTCGGTGCGTTTTTGCAGCAGCAGCACCGCCAGCAAAAGGCCGATCAGTTTGCTCAGGTCGGTAGAAATCGCCGCACCGGCGATACCCAGACGCGGAAAACCCACAAGCCCCCCGATCAGCACCGCGTTGCCCCCGATGTTGATCACATTCATCAGTACCGAGGCCAGCATCACCTCTTTTACCATGCCAAAGCTGCGCAGAATGGCCGCGATGTTCAGGTAAAGCCCCTGGGCCAAAATGCCCGCCCCCACAATGACAAGGTACTGCGCGGCCTCGGCGGCCACCTGCCCTTTCAGGTTCATGGCGCTGAAAACCGGCCCGGCAAAAACCGTGACGGCCGCCGTCAGCAGCACGCTGATACCGGTGATGCACAGCAGCGAGACCGAAGCCACCTCTGAGATCTTTTTTCGGTTTTCAGCCCCGATATATTGGGTAATCAGGATGGTGGAGGCGGCGCTGAACACATTCAGCGCGATGACCACAACATTCATGATTTGGTTGGCATTGCCGATAGCGGCCACCGACTGCTGAGAAAACTGCGACAACATCATCTGGTCAACATTGCCCACCAGCATCTGTAAAAACAGCTCGATAAAAATAGGGACAGAAAGCCGAAATACGCTTTGTTTCTTTTTGGTCCCGGTCATCTCTATCCCTCCCTGTGCGGTATTTTGCGGCCCTGCGTTTTCAGGCCGTCTTCATGTTAATCACTTCAAAAGCCGCCGTCAAGCACACATTTTTGCGTTTTTTAGTTGATTTTTATAAATTCATCCCTTTATTTTCAGCATTCTGCCATGCAGCGTCATAAATAAAACAAGCCGCCCCCTCCGCAAACGCACAAATGGCCGAAAACCTTCGGGCAGAACCACCCGCCCGGATAAAAAAGCCGCAGAACAAAACATCCGCTTGCCCGCATCCTGGATATGGCAGCGCGGATTTAAACATACCTAATAAAAACATGCCCAATAAAACGTAAATTGGCAAAGAAAAAGCGCTGAAAAATGACATGCGGCGCCCTCTTTGACGACTGCTCAAAAGGGCGTGCCCCGGCGTACCCGGCCCGTGCCTTTTTCAGCTGACAAAGGTCAAAACCCTCTGGCTAAAAGCCGAAGGCATACGCAAGCCTTTATAATGCCTGTTACCGGCAGGCATCTCAAGACGCGCTGAAATATTTTCATCTGCATCGCGTGTCCTGCCGCTGTCAAAACTGCAATATCCTTTCTGCTGAAGATTTTTTTAAAAGTAGAAGATCGCTGTTTGTCGCCTCACATCACTGGACGCTTAAAGCGAAAGTCCTTCGCGCAGTACCTCCACCGGCACTGCCAGTGGTTTCGGAAGCCAATAAAACGGCGTTTTTACGCCGCCGTAAAATCAAGCCCTCTCCTCAAAAAAGGCCTTATCCCCGAACGATAGGCTTTTTCAAACCACCGCGTATTTTTTCTTTCGCCCTAAAAAGTGCAGGGCAGAACTTAAAACGCCGGTTTCTCTCCGCCTTGAAAATGCGCTTTTTTATGAAAGGGCTTTTAAAGAGGAAAAAGCCTCTTCCCGCAGCGCGCCGCATAGCGCTGCCGCGCCCATCAGAAAAAGTGACTTTCTCTCACTCAGGGCCAAACCCTCTGCCCGCGGCGGGGTAAAAACCCCAAAAACGCCGCGCCCGGCTGGGGGGCAAATCGCCCAAACGCTTTACGTCTGGCCGCTAAAAAATCTTCTCTTCAAAACAGCGTCTTTTTCCCTTATACCATGCCCTTCCTCTATGCGCCTTCCCTCCGCTTTAAAACGCCGCGTAATACTGTCTAAAACACCTTTCGGCCCTTTGTGTTAGGGCGTATCCGTCTCTCTTTACCCGCCTTATTTTTTCTGCCCTCTCTGCCTTTCTATATAAGCAATAAACGCGGGCACGGCCTGCTTTTTCGTTTTTTTCTGCCCCGCGGCATACAAAAAACACGAAGGAGCATGTATAAGTCCGGCTTTGCCAAAAGCCGCGCCGCAGTCTTACGGCTTTGGCGACAGCACGGCCCCTACACATATCCCCGGGCACACCGCCTGAAAGCCGCGCCGCTCCCGCAAAAACGCTTAAAGGGCGGGCGCTGCCCGCGCCCGCCCTTTTTTATAAGAAGAAAACCACCGGCAGTGCCGGTGGTTCCAAAAAGCTTAAGATATACCCAGAAAAAAATATTCGAATGAAGTGAGGAACCGTTAAAAATCGGTAGCGAACTAAAAGTGAACATTGCAAGGGCAAACAGGAGGAACTCTTTATCGCTGTTTTCATAGCAGGAGGGCGCTCTTATCCAAGCGAAAGGGATTTGATGAGCCTATACTCTGCCGGTAATAGGCCCAAGGGGGCTTGTGCAAGCCACCGGCACGGCCGGTGGCTAATGATTGTAAGAGCCCCCCGGCTGTGCCGGGAGGCGGAAAATACTTCAACATTTTGTATAAAAGTATAAATCAAAAACAAAAAGTACACGCGCAATCATGTTATAAAAAACAGGCCGATCAGCAGTGGACACAAGAAAAATCAACTGGCTGCTAAGGTAAAGGGGTGAGGTATACGGTAAGGTTCGCCCATCTAAACTTGCCCGCCGGAGATCGCCCTTTGCAGGCGTCGTTTTTCATATCCGCCTTGCGGCGCTGCCGACGGCATAGTTTATACGCATATGAAAACCCGCCAAGAACAGTTCCGCCGGTTTTATGCGGTTACGTCTCGCATAGTTTGCGCGCATATGAAAACCCGTCGGCTGTGCCGGCGGGTTTTCTTTTTCACATATCCCACGCCGTCTTTTAAAGGGTGATGGCGCGGCATTCCATATAATATCGTTTCTCTTCGGCATGTCCCATGCTGAAGGTCTTTTTCGGCAGCACGCCCCCCAGCACAACCCCTTTAAAAAGGTCTCCCTTTTCTATCTCGGGCAGCACAACGCCCACCGCGCCCTTCGCCGCCATCCGGCGCACCGTGTCCTCGCCATGGATATAATCCACCCGCACGTCGGGATGTCCCGCAAGATAATGCGTCAAAAAAGCCTCTATCGTCCCGGTCGCAATCGGCCATTTTGCCGCGTTTACCGTCAAAACGCTCTCGTCTTCGTCCGCGCAGAACACAAAGCGGTGTCCTTCCCCCGCATCCATCCCGCATCCGTTTTCGGCAAAAAACTGTTTGGCGGCGGCCAGCGTTTCTTCCAGCTGCGCGCCGAACAGCACCCGGTGAATCGGTTCTACTTCAATGGCCGGGCTGTGGATGTTGACGATCTCGACAAGACAGTACCGGGCGGGGTGGGTCTCACGCTGCTCTTGGGGCAGCTCTTTTTTTATCTCTTCCCAATATGCTTTTGCGGTGGCAAGGCTGTGGTTGCCGTCGCCCACCGCCAGCGCAATGGGCGGCTGTCCCGCGGCGGCGGGATACCTGCGGTCAAAGGCCTCCTGGCTGCACAGTTCCCGCAGGGCGGCCTGTAATTTTTCCACCAGTGCTTTTTCTGTCACCGCCCAGCCGCGGATACTGCCGCCGCCCTGCATCAGCGGCGTATCGTATAAAAGCTCCATATCGTTTTTGTATCCGGCCAGCGGCTCGATTACACTGCAGCTGGCGTCGTCCAGCAGCATCATGATATGCGGGGCCTCAAGGCAGCCGCCTTTACGCACGGCAAGACGCGGCGGGATACGCTCCACCACCGTGTTCTCACTGGGGCGGATGAGCGGTTTCGCCCCTTTTTCAAAAGAATAGTCCTCCAGGTCGATGGCCGCCGCCAGCCCCGCGCGCTTTTCGGGCCGCCCGGTATCCCTTTCTATGTAGACAAAGCCGTTTATTTTGCGCAGCAGCAGCTGGCTGCGGTACTGCTGCATCACATCATGGATACGCCGGGTCTTTTCCGCAACGCCGGGCGCCTCCAGATATGCCTCAGGCAGGATCATCCGCAGCGTCGAGGGCGCGTCTCCCACAAGGCGCTCGGTCTCCTGCCAATATTCCGGCTGGCTGGTGAACTGGTCGCAGGCCACCACCGCCCATTTCTCCATATCCGTCTTTGCCTCGGGCAGCAGGATCTCCGCCGGATAGATCACGTTGTGTTCTCTCATTTTTTACATCCTCCATGGTCGTTGTTTTGTCGCCGTACCCTGACCGGCACGGACTTTCTGTCTCTATTCATGGCTAGGGCCCTCTGCGCGCTTACCGCTTTTTATGTCCCCTCATGCTTTCCCCTCCGCTTTTACCGGTAGGCTCCCCCCTCGGGGGGATAGTTTGCGGCAGGCTGTAAACTGCCGCAAGTTCTCTTTGCAAATATAGGCCCGGGCAAAATGCCCCGCAAAGGCTTTCCTTCCCCATATCCCTTTGCGGCACTTTCCCAAGCCACAAAACCTGAAAGCTGCTTTTCAGGAGGCCGCCCTTGCCTTCTCCGGCTTGCGGACGGCACAGCCGCGCACGGCATACCGCTTCGGCCCCGGCCCTGGTATCCCCGTGCCGCCCGCCGCGCAAGACGAAAAATTCCTTTTCACATGTGCTTTCCCTCTGTAAAGCGGCCGTCCTCATACGCTGCGTTTTTGCCTCTGTACTGGGGCACACTTTTGCGTTCTGCCCTGTTTTTATTGCGCGGCACAACCCGCATTTTTCGGTTTTAAAGCAAAAACGGCAAAAACAACCACTGTAACCCCGCCGCAGTGCTTTTTGTTTTGAACTGTTTTTTATTATATCATCTTTACCGCGGCAGCAGAAGCCCCTTTTTCCTGGTGAGTATGTGTTTTATCCCCCATACCCCCGCCGGGCGGCAAAACAGCCGCCAACCGGCCCCGGCATGTTTTGAAATCTGTCCATATCCCTGCAAAAAGCCGGATCGCTTGTCCGTAAACGCTGCCGGTCTCTCCTCCCGTAAGTTTTAAAACCACGCTGGTTTGCATCTGGGCAGGGCCGTTTATATGCTGCGTCCCAGCCGGCTTTCGCGGTGCAGCGGCACGGGGCCCTTTTGAGGCCGTCCTTCAAGAAAACGGCCTTTTCTCCCGTCACAACCGCCTGCCGGCGCTTTTGTAGCCGTACAGGATATTTGTTAAAAACGGATAAAACAAATGGCCAAAAGCACATCCTTCCCCATTTCACTATTCCTACGCAAACCCGTACAAATCCTGAATTTTTTCCACTTTATCCCGCCATTTCCCCGCCAAATCCCGGCCGAACCCGTGTCACAGATATTCTGTCCGTACATAGCTTTGTACCGTCCCCGGGTCTATCGGCTGGCGGCCCTATGGGTTTCACAATGTCTTCTCTCTTTTATCAAAGCGTCCGGCTGCTGAAACGGCGGCGTCTCTGATGTCTTTGCCATTTTCATAAGATTTTCCCCGTTCGTTTTTCATTGGCTGCCGGATCGCCTTTACGCTTTTTCCTCCGCCTAAAAGCGTCTTCAAGCACCCCTGCCGCCTATAAAATGGGCAGGCTTTCTATTCCCCGGTCAGATTTTTCTCTCAGCTGCGTCCCTATACTCAAAAGACGGTATATCAAACCCATCCCTTTTTCATACGCCTCCTGAAAGCGGGGGCCAATCATAACCACCGGCACTGCCGGGGGGGGGCACAAGCCCCTTTGGGGCTTATTACCAGCGGAGCCTATAGGCTCATCAGATTCC
>JAUNTE010000100.1 GCA_030538855.1 Oscillospiraceae bacterium | reverse complement strand
ATACGGTATTTGGCTTGGATAGCCCCGGGTAGGCACAGTCAAATGCAAGCCTCAATTCATCGTAAGAAATCATCTGTGTTTTTGTTCTGCCGCAATCATTGAAATACAAAATCTGTGCTTCATCATCATAGCCTATCGCCAACTCATAGTGAAATGGAATATGCTCCTTATGATATAACTTTTCAAAGTGCGGCAGATAGAACATATCGAGCGCGCCAATCATACAGGGATAACCGGCATCGATCTCTGCTTTGATTTTGGCAAGTGCTTTTTCAAAAGTCTTATATTCGCAAATTTTATAATCAAATCCAACAATGGGTGCAAGAAATTCATACATTTTCTGCGTTCTTCCATCACCCAGCGCCACCAAACGCTTGAGTTCTGCTTTTGGCGTTTTCATATAGCAGAATGAGCCAAAACTACTGATCACAAAGAAAAATTTAGGCGGCAGAGTTTCTCTCGTGTCACTGATATATAAATCTTCGACTCCGTTCCACATACACACATAGTCATCCATGCGATGAGTCATTTCAATAATGTTTTTCATGGCGTTTCACCTCACAAATTGGAGTTTGTCGTATCCGCCTACGAAGCCTAACTTAGTTTTTCCATTCTAATATTTGCGTGCGGAAATGTCAAATAACTCATTTCGTGTCATAACTTCATATTACTGCCCACGATTCTTTTTGTTCGTTTGGGCTGCCGTTTCGCAGATGGATGCATTTTATAAAAAACCAGTAACCATGCGCTTTTCAGTATATAGAGACGCCGCAGCCAGTTGAAAAAATAACTGTTTTTTATTGTGGGGCGGCGCGCGTAGAAAAGCCCGTGCCCAGTTGTAAAAGCCACGGCGAGCGCCTGTTGGCAAAAGCGGGTTTTACCCATGACTGCAAACCACCGGCTGCGCGGCGGACAGACATTTACTGCCGATTTTTCGTGCATCAATATAAAAACGCCCTGATTTTCCGGTATCGTTTGGCCTGCCGGAAGGTTAGGGCGTTTTTTATATAGAATATTCTTATTGTGCTCAAATCAATTCAGAAAAAGCCTGAGAGGGATTATCGGCGGATTTGGTGGTCATCTTACCGGTAATGGCGGCGCCGTGTTCTACCGAGACGGTGCCAAACTCAAGATCGCCCACCACCAGCGCCGTAGCACGGATGTCGATATTGCCGTTTGTATGAATATCGCCGTTGACCTTGCCGGATAAGACCGCTTCATCGCTTTCAATGTCACCCACCACGATGGAATGCTCGTCCATGATGAGCTGGCCCTGGCAAATAGTTTTGCCGCGTACCTTTGCGCTGATCATAGAGACCTCTCCGGCCGTCACGTCCCCTTCAATGCGCCCCTGCACGGTAAGCTTGCCCTCACAGCGTACATTGCCGCGGATAGTACCTGCAAACAGCATATCCCGTTCAGCGGAAATAGAGCCGTCGATAACGACGTCTTCTGTAATCAGGGCGCTGGGCCCGGCGGAACGGAAGGGGACGGTGTTTTCGTTTTCATCCGTACCGGCTGCGGATAGTTGCTCAGGTTCTATCAATTCTTCAGCGAGATTGCTGTCGGGCGCAGTTCCAAGCGTACTGACCGGGCTGACGTCGTCCTGCGCGCCGATCAGTTCGTTGATAGCGGCTTTGAAAGGGTTTTTCTTTTCCATGCGATCACTCCTTGTTATATGAAAAGGTGACGGGGGGGACGGTATTATCCAGCGCTGCGAAGGTGTAACCCTCAGCGCTGAGGGTTTCTATGATGTCTTTTACTGCCAAAACGGTGTTCTCGTGCCGGTCAGAATCATGCAGAAGGATCACGGAACGGTCGTATTTGGCGGCGCCGGACAAAATGGCGTTTACGATAGCCCCTTTTGAGACGCTGTAGGAGGTTGCATCCTCGGCCGAGACGTTCCAATCAAAAAAAACGTAACCGCGCCGCAGCATCTCAGCAATCAGGGGCTGATAAATGGATTGATTGTAAGCGTTGATACTGCCGCCCGGAAAACGAAAGATCGCGGGCTTTTGCCCGGTCAGGGCCTCTACCTTTTGAGAAGCGGCTGCAAAATCCGCCAGAAAAGCGTCTACCGATTCATAGATCTTACGGTAATTATGTGTATCGGTATGGATGCCGATGGTGTGACCGCGTTCAGCGATTTGCCGCAGGACGGCGGGATGGTCGTCCACTTCGGCGCCCACGATAAAAAACGTGGCTTTTACGCCGTACTCGTCCAGGATATCGAGAAGCGCGCTGGTATTGCCGGAGGGACCATCGTCAAAGGTGAGATAGATCGTTTTGGAAGCCGCCGGGGCGGGCTGGCCGCGCTCGATATACAGATCTGGATAGGCCTGCTGGTAAGAAAAAGACGCCTCAAAAACGGGCGCGGCCTGAGGGCCGGTTTCTTCTAATTGGGCCAATTGGGCGGAAAGGCCTTGCAGCTGCGTCTCGTAAGCAGAAATTTGCCCCCGCGCCGCGTCAAGCTGGGCGCCGACGGAAGAAACCTGGCCGGACAGGCCCCTGTTTTGAAAAAACAAAAACAGGGCAAAAACAACGGCTGCGATGAAAACGGCGAGGAAGCTGTATATGATGATGCGTTTGATACGTTTTACCTGTTTTGCAAAAGAGGCGTTTTCCGGGCCCAATCCATCACCAACCCTATGCAGGACAGCGGCGAAGAAATGCCCCTGCCGTCAGATTTTGTCACACAAATTATAATTTAGTATAACATTATTGAAAAAGAGATTCAAGGGCCTGACAGGGTTTTCATGGCTGAAGAAAACGGCGCATAGTCTCAAGCAGCAGCGGAAAATCGATGGGCTTTGAGATATGCCCGTTCATTCCCGCATCCATGGCGTTGGCGACGTCTTCGGTAAAAGCGTTGGCCGTCATGGCAAGAATGGGTATCCGGGCCGTGTCGGGGCGGCCAAGGCCCCGAATGGCGCGGGTGGCTTCATAGCCGTTCATGACAGGCATTTGAATATCCATGAGAATGCAGTCAAAGTATCCGGGCGCTGTCCGCGCGATAAGATCGACCGCTTGCTGTCCGTCTGAGACGGCCTCGATGGTGACATGGGTGGGCCTTAATAATTCCATAACGATCTCACGGTTCAGGGCGTTGTCTTCCACCACCAGTATCCGTCTGCCTGAAAAATCTACCGCGCCTTGAAAAGAGACGCTTTTTTCAGGGATACGGGGAATGGGGGCGGCGTTTTCCTCCAGCGGGAGGTGCAGAGTGATTTTAAAAGTGGTGCCTGCGCCCAGCTGGCTTTCTACCTGAAGATAACCGTTCATCATCTGCACCAGATTATGGGCGATGGACATACCGAGACCGGTGCCCTCGATTTTGCTGGTGCAGGAGTTTTCTTCCCGCTCAAAAGGCTGAAAAAGCTTTTGCAAAAAGTCAGGAGACATGCCGATGCCGTCGTCGGTAAAAACAAAAAGATAACGGCCGTAGCCCTCTACGGGAGAACGCTCTTCTTCAAGAGTGAAAGAAATATGCCCGCCCTCCGGGGTGAATTTGACGGAATTGGAGAGGATGTTCAGGCAGATCTGCTGTAGACGCAGTTTGTCGCCCCGTACGGCGGGGTGAACGATTTTATTGCCGTCCACAGAGAAATGCAGCCCTTTTGCCTGGGCCGAGGGAAAGGCGATGGCGCTGATCTCGTCCACAAAGGTTTTGAGATCGACCGGGGCATCGTTGAGGACAGCTTTTCCGCTCTCTATTTTGGACATATCCAAAACGTCGTTGATAAGCTGCAGCAGGTGCTGGCCTGAGATGTTGATCTTATCAAGACAATCACACAGATAAGAGGTGTTTTCTAAATGAGAAGAGGCGATAGACGTCATACCGATGATGGCGTTTAAAGGGGTGCGGATGTCATGACTCATTTTAGAGAGAAAATCAGATTTTGCACGGTTGGCGTTTTCTGCCAGGGTGAGCGCATCTTTTAAAGCGCGGTTCTGTGTTTCTACCAGCTGCTGGGTCTGCAGTTCAGCGGTAATATCCCGTGAGATAGCACAGGCGACAATGCCGTTTTCTGAATGGGCGGCGATCATTTTGATCTCTCGCCAATGCTGCACGCCCTGCTGAAGGACGCGATAGCGTACCATCGTGTCGCGTACTTCGTCGGCTGCGGCGGCCGCGCGCAGCTTTTCAAGAGACATGGCGGCTAAAAGGGCGTCTTTGTCGCGCGGGTCACAGACGGCGGCGATCTGCTGCAAAAGAGTGGGGTAATCGCCGTCGGAGGGCGCAAGAAAAGGCGGGTTGGAAGTGAAATAGGTGATATGATAGCAGCCGCTGTCCAAATCAATATCGGTCACGATCTCATAGGCAAAGCGCAGGATGTTGGCGAACTTCTGCTCTTGCAGGCGGCTTTTCATCTCAAACATTTTATGTTCATGGATATCGCGCAGGGCGATGATGGCCTGGTGAAAGGGCTGGGCCTGTTCGCTGATATAGCACAGCAGGGATATCCACCGGTATTCGCCGCCGATGAGGCGGCGGGCTTCGCGTTCCAGCTTGGTTTTTTCGCTTTTTAAAAGGCCGCGCAGAGAGGAGACGGAAAACACTTTTTTTAAAGCCGCCCGGTCTTCGGGATGAATGACATGATCGGCCAGAAGGCCGATAAAGCTGTCACAGTCCTGCTCGTCGTCCGTCACCAGATGAGTGACGTCGGCAGGCACACGGATGGGCAGCAGTGTACCGCCGTCAAGGTTGATGCGGTACACGCCGAAGTACAGATCGCTGAGAGAGTGGCGCAGCTCTTCATTAAAACGGTCTTCCCGTATTTTTTTGGTGATGTCGGTATACACGCCGATGGCGCAGCGCGCCGCACCATACTCGCTGTTGATGCGGGTGTAGACCACCTGATACCAATGGCTGTCCGCGCCGTCGTTTAAAAATTCAACTTTGGCCTCGGCGCGGGGGCTGCCGTCTAAAAGCCGCTGAAATAAAGCGCGGTAAGCCTGCCGGCTGTCGGGGGCTATCATCTCTAGGCAGGCGTCATTTTCAGGAACGCCCTCAAAAGAGGAGGTCAGATGATAGCGCTTTGCCAGACCGTCCGGAAAAGTGAGTCGGTGATCGATAAGATCGTACTGGCCGATCAGCAGGCCCGACTGCGTAACGGCAAGACGAAATTGTCCTTCGCTGATACGAAGGGCTTCTTCCATTTTATTTTTTTGTAACTGAATGCAGATAAAATAGGAAAGCGTCTGCATAAAATAGGGGTCGTTGCTGTCGCGGGCGGGGTCGTCCACGCCCAAAAAGCCGACCAGTTCATCCCCCACTTGAAAGGGTACCGCCATCAGGCTGGAGATGTTTTGGCTTTTTAAGATCTCGCACTCTTCTTTCCGGTCGTCGCCCAGCAGGTCGACATCGGGGATATCCACATATTGTTGGCATTGGAACTGCTTGACCCAGAAATAAAACAGTTCTATAGGAAGCTCCTGCAGTATGGATATCTGCGGCGTTGCGCTTTGTGCGCACACCTCATAGGTATTGGAAGCTTTGCGGTTTTTCCAATCAAACTCAATGATATAGCAGCGGGCGGCCCCGTAGTATTCGCGGATATCCTCAAGCACGTTATGCAGCGCGGTTTTAAAATTGCTGCCTGTCATCAGCCGGTGCAGGCAAGTGATCGCCTTTTCTTCTATGCTGAGGCGGCGCTGGGTCTCCTGCGCGTTCTGCTCACGCCGGGTGATGTCCACCGCGATCTCAAAGCGAAGCTGACGGCCATTATAGGGGATGAGCTTATCCTGTATATGATAATAGTGATGGGAACGCAGGTTGTAATGCTCCCACTCCAGCGTTTTTTCTAAAGAGAGCTGACGGTTGTTGCAGAAAGGGCATGGCGCACTTAGACCCTGTAAAATCTCATAACACTTCTGTGAAGGGGTAAAGGAGGAAATATTTAATTGATTACGACAGTATTGATTGACAAAAACAAGCTCATAGGTATCGGGATCGCTGAGATAAACAGCGGAATCAATATAATCCAGCAGCTGAAAATCCATGAGGAAACCCCTTTCATGGTTTATGGTTTTATTATACCGGAAAAACAAAAAAATGCAATTATTCTGTAAATGGGTAAAACGCGCTTGACATTATATTCTACATTGTGTAGAATATAAATTACTACATGTTGTAGAATATTGAAAAGGAGGTGAGCTGATGCGCCTTTCAGAGACAGAACAGCTGATTATGGAAAAGGTTTGGGAGAAAGGGACGCCGGTGACGGCTGCAGAGCTTTTACAGGAAATGTCCGCTGAAAAATCATGGAAGATGACAACCATGCTGACGTTTCTTTCCCGGTTGTGCGACAAATCTTTTTTAAAAGCAGAAAAAAGAGGAAAGACAAATTGGTATACTGCCGCCGTCAGCAAAAAAAGTTACCGGATGGGAGCGGCCAAAGAGCTTTTAAACGGTTTATATGGCGGCAGCGTAAAGGGATTGGTGGCGTCTTTGACGGAAAACGAAGGGTTGACCGGAGAGGATATTGAAAGCCTGCGCCGCTGGCTTGAAACGAGGTGAACCGGATTAAATTATTTTTTTACGGCGTCATACTGCCGGCGGCTTTGTCGGGGACGGTGGCGGTGCTGTGCTGGCTGCTGCTGAAAAAGCTATGCGGCACAAGGTTCAGCGCGGCGTTTTATAAAGGCGCGCTGGCCGCCGCAGCCCTGTGCTTTCTTGTGCCGTGGACGGTATTGCAGCCCGCGCGGCCGGGGCCTGCCGCAGAGCCGGGAACGACTGTGCGTACTGCGGCTGCGCGGCAGGTTTTTACCGCGCCTTCCAGCCCGGTGAAAGAAGCGCTGGAAGAGGCCATGAAAGAACCGGAGGCTGAAAGCGCACAGAAGCCCGGCGGCGCGGCGCTGGAGGCAGTGGTATATGTATGGGCCTTAGGGGCGGCGGGGCTGCTTATTTACCGGACGGTATGTTATAAAATATTTTTGAGAAGGCTGAAAAGATACCGTGTTTTTGCTGAAGAGGAGACGGCCGAATTGGCTATAGGCGGGGTAAAGGTGTACCGCTGCGCGGCGGTTTTTGGGGCCATGACGGTAGGGTTTTGGCGCCATGAGGTTTATCTGCCGCCCTCTGGGCCGGAGGGACGCGGTTTAAAATATGTGCTGATGCATGAAGGGGCGCATATCGGCGGCAGGGACACGCTGCTGAAGCTGGCGATGGAATGCCTGTGCGCGGTCTACTGGTTCTGCCCCTTTATCTGGATCATGAAATACCTGTTTGCGCGCGAGTGCGAATACGCCGCCGACGCCTGCGTGGCAAGACGGCTGAATGCAGCGGAGAGGAAAGAATATGGATTTGTATTGCTCTCGGCCATAGAGGAGCGCCGCAGAAACGCGCCGCCGTTTTGCGCTACAGGTTTTTCAGTAAACGGCAAAAAATTTCAGGAAAGGATAGAATGCATGATGAGAACAGGCAAAATGACGGTAAAAGCGAAAATTGCCGCAGTGTTCTGCGCGCTGCTTTTATTGAGCGCCGGTGCGCTGGCGGGCTGTGCGTCCGCACCGGCGGGCAGCGGGCCGGAGGGAAACGTGACAAC
>JAUNTE010000099.1 GCA_030538855.1 Oscillospiraceae bacterium | reverse complement strand
CATATGATAGGATATAAAGACATGTATGTTCCGGCCCCGGCAAAGAGAGATGGAGGCGTTTTATGGAAATCAAAAAAGGAGAGGCAAAAGCGGCGGTCGAGGCTTTTTTTGAGGCATATTTAACGCACCGGTCACTGCAGGATACGCTGGCATGGATCGAGCCGCATACGCAGTGGGTAGGCACAGGAGAAGCCGAATGGGCGGATGGCCTGGAAGAGATAGAGCACCTTTTAAAAGAGGAATTTGCGGTGGCGCAGGACAGTTTTCAGTTTGTCTGCCGAAAAGCCGCCGAGCAGCTGATAACGCCCCAATGTGCGGTGGTGCTGATGACCGCACAGGCCCGCAATCAAGAATATGAAATAGATTTTCGCGTCACGGCCACCTGCGTTGCTGCGGCCGGGGGCTGCCGTATCGTTTCCATCCACGCCTCTATGGCAGAGGATGACCAGCCCGAGGGAGAGTTTTTTCCGATAAAAGACGCTGTAAAAAGTACAAGTGCTTTTGAAAAAGCCGTCGGCGTAAAAGCGCTGGACCTCCTGGGCAAAAGCATCCCCGGCGGTATGATGGGCGGATACCTGGAGCCAGGTTATCCCCTTTATTTTGTAAACAATCAAATGCTGCGGCATTTGGGCTATACCTATGAGGAATTTGCAGAGGCCATTGAAGGCAACGTTATCAACTGTATGCATCCCGATGACCGTGAACGGGTGAATAAAGTGGTGGAAGAGGCCTTTGCGCAGAATAGCCCCTATGAAGTGCAGTACCGTATGCAGAAAAAAGACGGGTCTTATATCTGGGTGAGCGACACCGGGAAAAAGGGCGTGGCCGAGAACGGACGCAGGATGTGTATCAGCGTCATCCGGGATATTACGGCATCGCTGGAAAACCAGCATAAGCTTGAGCGCGAGGCAAAAGAAAAAGAAGAACAGGCCCAGCGATATAACCGGCTGTTTGAATCGGTGCTGTGCGGTATCGTCCAATATAAAATGGACGGGAAAAAAGTGATTTTTGAAAACGCCAACCGTGAGGCAATACGTATTTTTGGCTATCAGCCGGAAGAATTTTGGAAGAAAGACGATTGGGATCTCACCCAGCTCATCATTGCGGAAGACCGCAGACGGGTGCTGGAGGGCTTCAGCCTGCTGCGGGGGCCAGGGGATAAAAGTTTTTATGAATACCGCCTGCGCCGTAAAGACGGCTCGCCCTGCTGGATCATCGGCAGCGCTGAGCTTATCCTGGACGGACAGGGCAATCAAATGATCCAAAGCGTGTTTTTGGATATCAACGATAAAAAGCGGGCCCAGCAGCGAAACCGTCTGCTGACTGACCAGGTAGAGGCCAGCAACGAACTGCTGCGGCTGGCGCTGGAGCATACGGCCACCTGTGAATTTTACTTTTATCCGCAGGAAAAACGGTGCGTGCTGCCAAAGCGGCTGTGTGAATATTACCATACAGCGCCTGAGTATGAAAACATGCCCCAGAGTATGGCGGAAGAGAAGATCGCCCCCGAGTACCGGCAAAGGTTTTGTGAGAGTTACAGCCGCATTTTGCAGGGCGCGCATACCACCAGTGAAGAATTTAAAATGAAGGACGGGGGCATGTGGTGCCGCCACACCCTTTCAGCCGTGAGTTATGATGAAGACGGAAACCCGCTGCTGGCCATTGGGATATTAGAGGATATTACCCGCCAAAAAGAAATGGAACAGGAGCTGGAGGAAGCACGTTCACGCGACGCCCTCACCGGGCTGTATAACAGAGAAGCAGGTATACGCACGGTACAAAAAATGCTGCTTGAAAAGCCTGCCGAAGAGGCCTGCGGCCTGCTGCTGTTGGATATGGACGATTTTGAGCGCATCAACCGTGAAGAGGGCCGTGCGTTTGCAGACGCCATCCTGAAAGAAGTAGCGGGCATTTTGCAGGCTGAGACAGGGCCGGAGGATGTGCAGCTGCGTCTTGGCGGCGATGAATTTATGCTGTTTATCCGCAACTGTCCCAAAGCGCGCGCCACGATATTGGGGCCGCATATCGCTGAGCAGGTGCGTAATATTTTGGTACGCCCGGACAGGGAGATCCCCCTCTCGGTAAGCGTCGGCATGTGCGTAACAGAGGTTGTGGAGGAGTATAACAGTTTATACCGCTGCGCCGAAAGCACCTTGAAGTATGTGAAAGAACACGGCAAAGGCTATGCGGCGTGTTACCTGGATACCTCAAATGAACTGGGTATCTCGCTCACCCAGCTGTATACCGAAGAACATCGCGTAAATGAAATCGACAAAAAGTCTCTGCAGGAAAATATGAGCGAGGAAGATCTGACGTCGTTTGCGCTGGAACTGCTGGGAAAATCAAAAAAATTGGACGACGCGGTATTTTTGCTGCTGGCCCATATCGGAAAAACGCTTCAGCTGGACAGAGTAGCTATTTTAGAGGCGGACCATGAGTTTTTAAGTCTGCAGTTTACTTATCAGTGGGCCGCGCGGCGCAGCGACTTTTTACCTAACAGAAAGATTTTTTTGAATGCGGCTGATTTTGACGGCCTCAGCAATGTCTATGATGAAAACGGCTTATGCAGCCGCAGGCTGCACCCCGCCGTTCCCGCCATGACGTCCTGCCTTTACGCGGGCATATGGAACGGCGGAGAATTTGTGGGCGCCATGAGCTTTGAGACGCAGAAAGAGGTATGCCTGTTCAGTAAAGACCAGCGCCGTGAATTAAAAGAGTTGGTCAAGATCATCTCCTCTTTTTTGATGAAGGCGCGGGCGGACGCGGTGAGCCAGGCGAAAACCGACTTTTTATCCAGGATGTCGCATGAGATACGCACCCCCATGAACGTGATCAGCGGGATGACCACCATTGCCGAAAGCGTGCTGGACGATAGAGAAAAAGCCCTGGATTGTCTGAAGAAGATAGAGTCTGCAAATGAATACCTGCTGCATCTTATCAACGATATTTTGGATATGTCCCGCATTGAGAGCGGAAAGATGGAGCTGAACCCTGAGCCAATGGACATGGAAGCCTTCATGCGCGAGGTGGATACCATGCTGAGGCCGCAGGCGGAACAAAAGGGCCTGACGTTCAGGATAGAAAACGCGTTTCACAGCCGAAAGCTACTGCTGGGAGACCCGCTGCGGCTGAATCAGGTTTTTATCAATATCATCGGCAATGCCATTAAATTTACACAGAGCGGAGAAGTGCGGGTAACTGTAGAGGTACAGGCCGAGCAGCCGCAGGCCCAGTTGAAATTTTCAGTAAAAGATACCGGCGTGGGCATTGAAGCGGCGGCGGCGCAGCGCATTTTCAACGCCTTTGAACAGGCGGACAAAAACACCTCTGCCGCCTATGGCGGTACCGGGCTGGGGCTGTCTATTTCAAGCAGGCTGGTGCAGATGATGGGCGGCCGGCTGGAGGTGGAGAGCGAGCCGGGCAAAGGTTCTGAATTTTATTTTACCCTCTCGTTTGCTTATGCCCCTGAAAGTACCGCCAAAAAAGCAGAGGCCGCGGCCGAACCGTTACGGCCCGCTGCGTTTGATTTTACCGGAAAACGCCTGCTGCTGGCAGAGGATAACCCGCTCAACCAGGAGATCGTGTGTGAACTGCTGGCAATGTACGGCTTTGAGACCGTGTGCGCCGGGGACGGGCTGCGTGCGGTAGAGCTTTTTAAAAACCATGAGCCCGGCTATTTTGACGGTATCCTGATGGATATCCGTATGCCGGTGATGGATGGGCTGGAAGCTACCCGCCGTATTCGTACATCGGGGCGGGCAGACGCGCGGGATATCCCCATTATTGCGCTGACGGCAAACGCCTTTGACAAAGACAGCAAGCAGTCTATTGAAAGCGGGATGAACGGACACCTCTCAAAACCCTTACAGATCGACATTTTGCTGAAGATGCTGGAAGACTGCTTTTCAAAACGGATAAAACAATAAAAGCAAAAAGGCCGCGCGAAAGATGCACGGCCCTTTTTGTATTAACCAAAAATAGAGAAAAAAGCGGAATACCTTTATTATCCCAGGTATTTATAGTATACTGAGGAAAAGATGCGAACTGTGGGGAGAATAGACTTTTACAGCTCACAGAAGCACTTACGTCCATTTGTTATCCGCCTGCCCGCAGAGCAGGGCAGGGATACCGGCCAAAGAGGCGTTGAAAAGGCAGGGCCTCTTTGACGGCTTAAAAAACGCAAGCCGCTACTTATAAAAATAATAAGAGGATAAGGCAGAAATGAAAATGAAAAAACAGAAAGCAGATAAGGGAAACAAGACGGTTAGGATCATCAGCTGGGTGGGAACCATTTCGTTGCTTTTGATGCTGTTTCTTTTTTTGATCGTGACTGTGCTCAGTACCAATAATTTGGCATCACAGATCAAGTTGCTGACTGAACATCCATTTACGGTAAACGGAGATTTGAGCGAGGTAAAAACCAACCTGGCCCTGATGCGTATCCGTACAGAACGCCTGCAGTCATATAATCAGCCAAGTGACGTGCGCCATGTGCGCGAAGCGCTGAAAGAGCTTTCAACAAATATGGATGTGCTGCTGGCGGAGATCGGCGATCTATATCTGGGGCCGGAGGAGGATATCGTAAGGCTGAAAGATATTTACGAAGAGATCAGAGAAGCACATGAAGCGTTTTTGAACTTCGCCGTGCTCCCCACCTCTACAACAGAGGCCATTACCGCCTATGAGGAGGAAAACCTTTATCCCTTGTATCAGGCGTTTGAAGAGCAGGCGCAGCAGGCCCTGCTTTTTGTGCGGGGCACTCAGCAGAATATTTTCAACTCTGCCGAGCGGATGAGCAAATCCACGCTGGTCTGGTCTTTTATTATCATAGCCGCGATCACGCTGGGGCTGATCGCTTTTCAGTATGCCTTAAGAAAAATGAACCGGCGCCTTTATAACAAAAACCGCCAGTTTGAAATTTTGTCAAACACGGTGGATGAAGCTTTCATGATTTTTTCAGAAGAACAGCAAGGCTGTGATTTTGTCTCGGGCAATGCGGGTAAAATTTTGGGCATACCCGCTGGGCAGCTGCAAAAAGACCGGTCTCTTTTATATCAGTATATAGGCGAAGATATGGCGGCTGAACTTCACCGCAATATCTATATCGAGAAAAAAACTTCATGGGACACCTCGATCGAATACCGTTATCCGCAAAGTATTGAACCCCATTGGATGCAGCTGCGCTGCTACAAGGTGGAAGAAAACGACGGCCTCAACATTATGACGCTGACCGACCGCACGCAGGAGCGGCAGGCAAACCAGGCGCTGCAGGACGCGCTGGCGAACGCGCAGAACGCCAACAATGCAAAACGAGATTTCCTCTCCCGTATGAGCCATGAGATCCGTACGCCGATGAACGCCATTATCGGTATGGCCACCATTGCGGCCGCTTCTATAGAAGACCGCAGGCGGGTAGAAGACTGTCTTGAAAAAATCGGCTATTCCTCCAAGCATCTGCTGATGCTTATCAACGACGTGCTGGATATGTCGCGTATCGAGAGCAACCGGATGAGGCTAAACAAAGAACCCTTTGAGCTTTACCAGTTTTTGAATAACTTTGTATCGATCATATATCCCCAGGCCAGCGGTAAAGGGCTGGAATTTAACGAAAAAGCCAGTGGGTTTGGAGAACATACCACCTATCTGGGTGATTCTCTGCGGCTGAACCAGATACTTTTGAACCTGACATCCAACGCCATCAAGTTTACCCCTGCGGGAGGAAAAGTGAACCTGGAGGTGACATGCCTGCCTGCCCGGGGTAAAAAAGTTTGGCTGCGGTTTGTGGTCTCAGATACAGGAATTGGAATGGACGAAGAGGGGCTGGCCCGGCTTTATACCCCATTTGAGCAGGCGGATGCCACCATCGCGCGAAAATACGGCGGCACCGGGCTGGGAATGTCTATCACGCAGAATCTGGTATCGCTGATGGGCGGATATATCGATGTAAAAAGTACGCCGAACAAGGGCACTACCTTCACCGTAGAGATACCGTTTGAACAGAGCGGGGTAGATATACAGCCATTTCAGGAGGAGGCGCTGGAAGCGCTGGAAGTTTTGGTGGCCGATGATGAGCGGGATATTTGTGAACATACGGTTTTGCTGCTTGAAAAAATGAAAATCCACGCGGAATGGGTACTGAGCGGAGCACAGGCGGTGGAGAAAGTAGTTTCAGCGCGGGAGGCAGGGCACGGCTTTGACGTATGCTTTATAGATTGGAAAATGCCGGATATGGACGGGGTGGAGACGACCCGGCGCATCCGGGAAAAAGTAGGCCGCGACACCCCCATTATCATTATCTCGGCCTATGATTGGACAGAGATCGAGGATGAAGCCCGGGCGGCAGGGGCCAACGCGTTTATTACAAAGCCCTTGTTCCAGTCTTCGCTTTACAATGTGCTGGTCAGCGTTACCAACGGGGCTTTCGGTATCGCAGAGAACGCCTCAAAAGTGAAAGGCACAGCTTTAAAAGGAAAGCGGCTGTTATTGGCTGAAGATAACGTGCTAAATAAGGAAATTGCTCAAACACTGCTGGAGATGAACGGCGCCGTTCTGGAATGTGTTGAAAACGGGCGGGAGGCTATCGAGCATTTTCTGCGGAGGGAACCGGGTTATTTTGACGCGATCCTGATGGATATACAGATGCCGGTGATGGATGGCTGCACGGCGTCGAGGCATATCCGCAGCTGTGGGCGCAAAGACGCCCGCGAGATACCTATTATAGCGATCACGGCCAATGCCTTTGCCGAAGATGTATCTGCCGTACTGGCCGCAGGGATGAATGTGCATATCAGTAAGCCTATCGACATTGACCAGCTTTGTTCGGTATTGGCCGATCTGTGTCAGAAAAAGCCGCAGGAAAAATTGGATGAGGCTGCCGTCAAAAAGAAATAAAAAGAGATTTTAAAAGATGAAAAGCCGAAGGGATGTGTCCCTTCGGCTTTTCATATAAGGATAAAGAAAAAGTGTGCCGTTGATAAAATAGAAATCCCATGATTTTTTGATAGAAGAACTTATAAAAATAGTCAAGAATGAATGACGCTGCAGCAGGGGTATCATGTTTACTTTTGGTTGTTATGCAACGTGCGCTTAGAAAAGCGCCCTGCTTCACAATAAAAAATAGCCGAAGCGGAGGCTGTTTTTTGGCTATTCGTCTGGATGTCATTATAACGGCGAGGGCGAGGCCCTTGAGATCAAATGTTTTTATTGCGCACTAATAAAAATCCCCCTCTGCTCATAGCAGAGGGGGAAACTTATCTACGGCCTGTTGGTTTTTTCGTAGCTGATTGCAGAAGCTTTATAAGGATGGTTGTATTTATTGATATTTTTGAGTAAAAGTCCATCTCTTTTCTTTAGCTTACTCTTCAAAATAAGCCGATTCGAGGATGCCGAGAAGGTCTTCTTCGTAATCAGGCTTGGGTTCGTCCGGGGTGCCGAGACGGAAGGTGTAAAGCGTATCGCCGCGAAGCAGGATCACCGTCATGGAGTAAATAGAGGTTTGCCGCATCTCTCCGGCCGTTGTTATGGTTCGGTCGGGATACTCTATCTTTAGGACAAGGGCCGGGCATCCCACATATTCCGTGCGCTCCCGCGACAATTCAAAAATTTCGCTATCCTTATGATCGAAATAGATATCTCCCG
>JAUNTE010000098.1 GCA_030538855.1 Oscillospiraceae bacterium | reverse complement strand
CGGTGAGGATGGTGCCTTCGGTGGGCTTCATAACGGCTTTATACGCCGCCTCAACGCCCTTTTGCAGCGCGGCGGTGAGGTCGGCCGCATCGGCCTCCTGCTTGCCGGCCAGCGCTTTTGAAAAGCCGCGGAACAGCAGGGAAAGAATAACGCCTGAGTTGCCGCGCGCCCCGCGAAGCATGGCCGAGGCAGCCGTTTTCGCGGCCTTTTCAACTGTGACGTCGTCGTCCAAAAGCTCCAGCTCACGCCGTGCCGTGCCGATGGTCATGCTCATGTTGGTACCGGTGTCTCCGTCCGGTACAGGGAAAACGTTGAGTTCGTCCACACTGGCCCGCAAATTTTGGATATGGTTAGCGCCGGAAATCATACTGTCTCTTAAGACACTGCCTTTTATCATAATGCCCTTCTCCTAGTACTTTTATAATATCAAAAAGCCCATGGCAGCCGTCTGCCGGGCGCGTCAGCAAGCATTTAATTATACAATATCATCAACCGAAACGTCAATATGCCGCACTTTCAGGCCGGTGGCCTCTTCCACCGCGTATTTCACTTTATGAGAAATACTTTTTACCGCTGCGGCAATATTGAGGCCGTACGTCACCTTGATGTGCAGCTCAATGGCGAGCATGCCGTCCTCTTCTGTGACGCGCACCCCTTTTTCAGGGAAGTTTTTGCCCAATACCAGGCTGCGCATATCGTCGCCCGCCCCGCGGGTGGACATGGCGGCCACCCCGAAACAGCTTTTTGCGGCAGCGCTCACAACGCCGGCAAAATAATCCTCAGTCAGTTTGATCGTTCCAAGCGGGTTGCGGTATCTTATCATTTTACTCACTCCTTTTCGGGTATCAGCTTGTCAAAGCCATAAAAAATATCGCTGATGGAAGGGGTCAGCGCGGGCAGCTGTTTTGAAGAATATACAGCCCCGCTGCGCCATAAAAGCGGTATAAACGGCATTTCAGCGGCGAAGGCGCTTTCCAGTTCAGCCGCCGCCGAGGCGCTTAAACGGAAAGCGGCGTATTTTTCTGAAAGCCCGTCTGTAATATCCAATTTACCGCGCAGCGCGCCGCTTTCAGAAAAAAATGAATTCATATCCATATTATTATACAACTTTACTTCGCCGATGTATAGGTCAAAATCGCCGGAAGCAATTTTTTGGCGGTAATCGCCCTCAAAATCATCCGATTCCACCAAAATCAGTTCAATACCGGCGGCGTCGAACTGGTTTTGAAGAAGCTCGGCAAGATACCGTTTGTGAGAACTGCCGCCATAGTATAAAAGCCGCAGAGAAAGGCGCTCGTCCTTTTCATTATAGTAGTAGCCGTCCAATTTCATGCTATAGCCCAGCGACTCGATCTCTTTATGCGCCTCATCCAGCTGGGCTGAGGCCAGGATGTACGTCTGCAGTGAGAGCATATCGGGGTAGGCCGGGTTTAAAAGGCCGGTGGCGGCGTAACCGCGCGAGTAATATACTTTTTCAACCAGCAGCTGCCGGTCGATCAAAAGGCTGACGGCGCGCCGGCCCGCGGGGCGCTTGAGAAAATCGGCGGGCGTGTTTTTCAGTATCTCGTCGGGATAATGCGCGCCGTTGACGCCGATAAAAAGCAGATTATTCATTTTATAATAATTTTGACGCAGGCTGCTGGCGCCGGTAGTTTCGGTCTCAAGTTCAGACGCGTACAGGCTGATATTGCCAAGGGAGAGGTTGCCGATCAGCGCGTCGTAACCCGTCAGGCGGTAACGCAGGATGCGCTCATAGGGGACGCTGCCCGCGTGGTAAGGGTTTTTTACAAAGGTTTTGTCCTCTCCATAGGTGTAGCGGCCGCTGGCGGTAGGCTGCTGGGCGAGGGCTTCAGAGGCTTTGAGTACGGGTATATCCAAAAGATACGCAAACAGGCAGTCAGGCTCTGCTAAAGTGACAGAGACGCCGCCGCTTTCTTCAAGGGCGATCTCCTGTATATTAGAAAAACGTGGGCCGTACCCTTCACTTTGCCGGGCGGCCTCAAGGCTGGCGGCCACGTCGGCAGCGGAAATTTCGCTGCCGTCTGCAAAGCGGGCCCCCGGCGCAACGCGCAGCTGAACGCTGAGGCCGCTCACCCGGCAGGAGGAGAGCACGCCGTACTCCGCCTCCATACCCGGCGTAATTATCATCAGTTTATCAAACAGAAGATCGGCGGCCATCAGGGTGAGGTTGCTGTTATTGATATAGGGGTTGAAACCGTCGCTTTCTGTGTAGGGCAGAACAAAATCAGCCTGGGGCGCGGCCGCAGGGCTGCTGGCAGCGTCTGAGGACGGCAAAGGCTCAGCCGTTTTAGCGCAGCCGCTGAAAAGGACGGTAAAACACAGAAGGAAAATGCCAAAACGAAAAAAGCGCAGTTTATTCAACGATCAACCCTCCTTTGGCCGGCGGCGAAAAGAAAAGCGGCAACGCGAATACGCGTTGCCGCCCAAAAAGCGCAGTTACCGGGTTTCAACAATCAGTTTAATGGCGGTACGGTCCTCGCCGTCGATATTGACATTGGCAAACGCGGGGATGCAGACCAAGTCTACGCCGATCGGCGCAAGGTATCCTCTGGCAATGGCAACCGCTTTTAAAGCCTGATTTGCGGCGCCGGCCCCCACGGCTTGTACTTCAACTTTGCTGGAACTGCGGATGACACCCGCGATAGCCCCGGCCACGGAATTGGGGGAAGATTTCGAAGAGACTTTTAAAATTTCCATATCTTTTACTCCCTTAAGTAGTTGAGTGATTTCAGAGCATGAAATCATTATACAATAGACGGCTTTCTTTTTCAAGAACATTAAATAAAAAATATTTATCCAAGCGTCCTGATAAAAAGTATACGGCGCGAATTTTGAAAATTGCAAGCGCTTTTTGTATCCCGGCATATAAAACGGCCTGTCTTCGCCGGCGCAGGCCGCCCGGATAGGGGCGGGAAGCCGGGGACATGCAGATCACTCGGCCTCAGTGATGCGGCGCGCCGCCGTGCAGCGGCCGCTTTTTTCGTCCAGCGTAAACAATACGCCCTGTAAGACGCAGGGCCCGGCGGCTGTCTCAAACCTTACCGGGATATGCAGACGCTGTTTTTGTATGGCGAGGGCGGGTGCGACGCCGATGACTGAGACTGCGGGCCCGCACATGCCGGCATCTGTAATATACCCCGTACCGGCGGGCAATATACCCTCGTCGGCGGTAGGCACATGGGTGTGGGTACCGTATATGGCTGAGACGCGGCCGTCAAAGCAGTAGGCAAGGGCCTTTTTCTCCGCGGTGCTCTCGGCGTGAAAATCCACGATGCAGAAGGTGGGCTGCGCTTTTTGCAGCAGCCCTTCCAGTACGTCAAAGGGGTTTTTAAGCGCGTCCAGATAGGCGACCCCGCACAGGCATACCGCCATAACTGAAAAACGTCCCATATCCAGCGTACAGCAGCCTGCTTCAGCGGGCAGGGCGGGGTGGTTGGCGGGCGCGAGGATATAGGGTTCCTCCAGATAAAAATCAAGCCCGGCCCGCCGCAAAAAATGGTTGCCTGTCGTAATAACGTCGGCGCCGTGGCTGAAAATTTCTTGTGCGGCATGACGGGTAAGGCCGACGCCGCTTTTATCGCTGTTTTCTCCGTTGACGATGCACACGTCCACCTGAAGCGCGCGTTTCAGGGCAGGCAGGCGGCGGCAGAGAAAATCAAGGCCCGGTGTGCCGACAACGTCTCCGATACAAAGAATATTCATGCTTTCCTTCTCCTTTCAGCGGGGCGGTTTACGGTGAGCGCGGCCCTTGTGCCCATATAGAAAAAGGGCCGCCTTTTAAAGGCGGCCCCCTGTGTTTTATTTGGCGTAATCCACAGCGCGGTTTTCACGTATCACATTTACTTTGATCTGGCCGGGATAATCCAGTTCGGCCTCGATCTTTTTAGAAATATCCCGCGCAAGAATGGTGAGCGAGTCATCCGCCACGGCGCCGGGGTTGACCATAATGCGCACTTCGCGCCCGGCCTGAATGGCAAAAGAGCGCTCAACGCCTTCAAAAGAGCTTGAGATCTCTTCAAGACGCTCAAGACGTTTGATATAGCTGTCGAGATTTTCACGGCGTGCGCCGGGCCGGGCCGCGCTGATGGCGTCGGCCGCCATGACGATAAACGCCAGCGGCGTAGTGGGCTCAACGTCCCCGTGATGGGCTTCGATCGCGTGGATGACGGCAGGGTTTTCTTTGTATTTACGGGCCACGTCTACGCCGATCTGTACGTGACTGCCTTCGATCTCATGGGTAAGCGCCTTGCCGATGTCATGTAAAAGACCGGCGCGGCGGGCCTGTGTCACATTGAGGCCGAGTTCCCCTGCCATCAGCCCCGAGAGATAGGCGACTTCGATAGAATGATTCAACACGTTCTGGCCGTAGCTGGTACGGTAGCGAAGACGGCCCAAAAGCTTGACGATCTCGGGATGGACGCCGTGGACGCCCACGTCCATCACAACGCGCTCGCCTTCGCGTTTCATGGCCTGTTCCAGCTCGCGGCGGCATTTTTCAACCGTCTCTTCGATGCGGGCGGGGTGAATGCGGCCGTCTGCAATCAGTTTTTCAAGCGCCTGCCGTGCAACCTCGCGCCGCACGGGGTCAAAGCTCGAGAGCGTCAGCGCCTCAGGGGTGTCGTCAATGATAAGATCGACGCCGGTAGCGGTCTCAAGCGCCCGGATGTTACGGCCCTCGCGGCCGATGATACGCCCTTTCATTTCATCGCTGGGCAGCGGCACTACAGATACCGTCGCCTCGCTGGAATGATCGGCCGCGCAGCGGGCCACTGCCTGGGTAATCAGCTCTCTCGCCAGATTGTCCGCGTCCTCTTTTGTCTGCGTCTCCATGGCGGCGATTCGCACCGCTTTTTCATGGGCCAGTTCTCCGTCCAGACGGGCCAGCAGCATGTCTTTGGCGGCCTCCTGCGTCAGGCCTGAGATGGTCTCCAGCTTATCTGATTCACGCTGGCGGATCTGCTCGATCTCGGCCAGTTTGGCGTCTACCAGCGCGTTGCGCTGTTTCAGGTCCTCTTCGCCTTTTTCTAAAGCGGTGGTTTTACGGTCGATCGCGTCCTCTTTTTGGTCAAGGCGGCGCTCCTGCTTGCTCAGTTCGCTGCGCCTTTCTTTGATCTCTTTGTCCGCCTCCGCGCGCAGGCGGAACATCTCGTCTTTTGCCTCGATTGCGGATTCTTTTCTTTTTTGTTCCGCTGTTTTGATAGCGTCGTTGATAATTCTCATAGCTTCTTCTTCGGCTGAACCGATTTTTTGTTCAGCGATCCGGCGGCGGTGTGCGCCGCCCAGAGAAAAAGCGATAGCAAAAGCTACCAAGCCCACAACAACAGCTACCAAAACGGTGATCCATATTGGTAACGACATAGGGCACACTCCAGATTTTTAAATTTTCTTATGAAATCGCCGCTCATGATAAGGCAGCATATTACACAATAATCTTATTTTAAAGCGGGTGAAAGCGGTTGTCAAGAAAATATACCGCAAAACCGGGGCGAATTTGGATAAAGTGCGAATAAACGGTGAGAAAAAGGAAAAATTATTTCACATAAAAGGAAAAAATATGATTTTTTCAAAAAACAGGCTTGACAATCAAACAGATAGCTTGATATAATAATCAGGCGCTCTAAATCGCGGCCATGATAGACGATCCACTAGCTCAGTTGGCAGAGCACCTGACTTTTAATCAGGGTGTCCGGAGTTCGAATCTCCGGTGGATCACCAGAAAAAGCATCCGAATATTTCGGATGCTTTTTTGTTGTTTTTAAATCAGAGATAGGACGGCGGCCCTTGATTTTAAAGTTTTTTTAAATATTTTTGTAGTAAATTAGAATTTATTAAGAATAGCAGGGTGAACAAAACAGATACAAAAAGACTTATATTGAGGATGTCTATACCTGCGGCAGCTTTAAGTTTAAGCTGTTTGGTATCAAGGTGTTTTTACAGTATACCATATATTCTTTCGTTCTGCATTTTAGCAATATTTGGTTTGGCGCCGGCAACGTCAGATATTATTTTGAAAGCAAGAAAAGCAAGTAAAAATAAATAGGGAAGTATCCGCTGCCAAGTACATTTGCAGGACGAAAAAGGCCTGCCGTCTTGCAATCTCTTTTCGGCATTGGGTGCTCTGTCGGCACAGATCCCTATCTGCAAAGTAAGCGATAAGCCACAGCCTGCCCGGCCAAAATTCAAATGGTAAAGGAGTGCCAATGGAATCTACATCAACTGCGCTGCCGTCACTTGAAATAAAATCGTGGCGCGAAGAGACGCTGCCGGCTCTTGCCGCCCAAATATTGAACCGCACACCCAGGCCTTTGATACTCATTGACGGGGCTGCCGGTTCAGGAAAGACGACTTTGGCGGAAAAACTTGCGGAGCTGCTGCACGCATGTCTGGTACATACAGATGATGTGAGCTGGTGCGCAGACCCGGTGCATTGGGATGGGGAGATGCTTGCGGGCATTGTGAAACCCTGGCTTGCGGGAAAGAAAGTCAATTACAAGCCAACCGGTTGGAGCAGGGGGAAACGGTCGGGTTTCATCCATGCCGATCCTGACAGGGCGGTCATCATAGAGGGCATGGGGGCGTGCAGAAAAACGATGCGTGCCATGGCGGCATATTCCATTTGGGTGGATACAGAGCCGAAGATCGCCCGGGCCCGGGTCGTGCAGAGAGATATTGCAAATGGGGAGAATGGCGGTACGGCTGAATCTGTCACACAATTCGCTGACCGGTGGGATTCTCTGATGCTGCCTTTATTTTTGGAGGAGAAAGCATGGGACCATGTGGATTTGATTGTGAGTGGGTCGGCCTCTGATTTGACGGAAGAGAAACTGATGATCTATGTCCCACGCTGAGCCGGCTTTAGTATGGGACGTGTGGAGGGAATGAGATGAAATATTCATATCGGGATGAATATTATTATGGGTATTTAGAGGACCGCGTCAGTATTGCTCATATTATAATTTGGACAGCATTAGGACTGTACGCAGATGATTTTCTTCTATTGAGAATCATATTTTTTTGTTTGGCAGCAGTTTTTGGTATACATGGTTATGTGATAGCAACAAAGAGATATAAAAAGGCAATGGCATTCCGGCATAAGATGATGAAGCAGGGATATCGCTGTACTGGTAAGGTTATAAATGCTGGCGGGGAAAAAGAGATTATTGTGCATGAATATTATGATGACGATGGAGTGAAAAGAGATTTCAATACGCAAATGCCAAATTATTGGATTGAGGTGGAATACCCTGACTGTAAAGATGGACAGGTGAAACAGGCACGGGTAGAGCCCTTCGGAAAGAAAACGAAGGCTCTGATTGGAAGAAGAGCAGATGTGTATCTACATAATGGAAGTATATATATTGATATTCCTTAGGGGAAACTGTGACTTGTAATCTATAGAGGAAAATAATGGAATGATTCAGATAAACTGCGCCTTACCCTGATTTTTTGTTATTTGTCATATCCCAGCAAAGTAAAACGGTTTGAAGCAACGGTAAAAAAATAAAAAGAAGGCAAAAAGAGGGAATTACATCTCATAATCAATAAGCAGATGAGTTCATAAAACGTACAGAATAAAATATGACACTGCACTGTAATCAGTAGAAAAAACAGAATTGGTAGGTGTTGTATTGAATGCGAGCGATAGATCAAAGTTTGCTGTGTGGGTAGAAAT
>JAUNTE010000430.1 GCA_030538855.1 Oscillospiraceae bacterium | reverse complement strand
AAAATATCCGTATTGTCGTTAAAGGAAATAAAGAGAGACTGGTATATTTGAATGAAGCCTGTATGTCAGCCCTGCAAAATTACTTATCAGCGCGTGCAGCGCTAAAAAACATCAAACCTGAAGATAAAAACGCCATGTTTTTGTCGGCAAGAACAGGCCGAAGACTGACGCCAAGGCGCGTTCAGCAAATCGTAGAACAAAATTTCAAGCTTTCAGGCCTTTCAGGAAAAGGTTATTCCACCCATAAATTACGGCATACGGCGGCTACCCTGATGTATCGTTTTGGCAATGTCGATATGCTTGCTTTAAAAGAAATTTTAGGCCATGAACATGTCTCTACAACAGAGATATACACCCATATCGCAACCGAGCAATTACAGAAAGCCGTAGAATCTTCGCCTTTGGCAAAAGTGGATTTCTCAAAAGAAGTGACGGCGAAAAAACAAAAAGAAAAAAAAGAGAAACCGGAATAAACAAAATTCCGGCTTCTCTTTTTATTTATAATTTATCTGCTTCGTTTTGTCTCATAAAACTGACGCGGTGTTTGGCCATATTCTTTTTTAAAACATCGAAAGAAATTGCTGTAATCTGAAAAGCCGCATTCACTGTAAAGGTCTTTTACCTGCCTTCCTTGCAGGATAAGTTCTTCCGCCAAAATCAAACGTTTTTTCATAATATAATGATACGGCGTCGTCCCGGTATGTTTTTTGAATTCACGCAAAAGGTAGAACTTATTTACAAAAAAAATTTCGGCCAGCCTTTCTTCTGAAAGGTCTTGCGTAAGATGTGCCGCGATATATTGCAAGACCCTGTCTATCAATGGGTTGCTTGCGGTGCAATCCAAAAAGCTTTCACGCTGAATGCCTCTACACAAAAGAATCAATATTTGACGCGCACATCCTGCTTTCATCTCGCCGGCGCCAAAGCCTGTAAGGCTCTCATATTGTAACAGCAAGGTGAAAAGCTGCCTTAACAGTTTCAGGTTCCCCTCCTGCAGACGCACAGTTTCATGCTCAAATATATCTTTCAATTTTAAAGAAGACGTATCCACCGCATCTAAAAACTGTTTATCCATCCGCAGGATATAACGCTCATATTGATTCTGACTGCCTTTTTTGAGCTGTCCGGTAAATACTGGCTCATGCAGGATACCCGGCGCCAGCATCATACAGTCGCCTGCCTGCAGCTCATACTGTTTTCCCTCGATAAGATAAGTGATTTTACCTGTTAAAAATAAGTAGATCTCATAATAATCGTGATGATGAAGAGAAATATCCTTTCCGTATCCGCCTGTCAGATGAAAAACGGCAACCCCCTCTTTGGGTAACTTTTCAGCTGACAGCTCTCTATGCCTTTCCGCCATATTTCTCTGCACCTTTCACCTTTCAACGATTAGAAATTATTATAAAAAAAACTATGATGAACCAAGTATAACAAATGCTTTCTTCAGCTGCAAGGCGCTCTTGTCAAAAATTCGGCATAAAGCATCCCAGACAGAAAAGCAGTGCCG
>JAUNTE010000097.1 GCA_030538855.1 Oscillospiraceae bacterium | reverse complement strand
TCTCCGTTTAAAGTGTTTGACGCCAAGGTCTCGGCCTCGGTTTGCAGCTTGGCGTCGTATCGCTGGTTCTGCCAGGCGGAAGAGGCGGCGCGGGCGCCCAGCGAAGCAAAAGAAACGGCGAGCCCGAACAGCGCCACTGCGATGCAGAGGAAGATGGAAAAGCCGTCAACGCGGACAGGGGTGGTTTTTGCGCGAAAGTGAGTGAACAGCAGTTCGCCCCCCAAAAGAATGAGCAAAACCGGAGAGAAACGTGAGAGAAAGCTGAGCGCGGGCATGGGCTGGGGCAAAAACATACAAAGCAGGACGCCGATGCCGAACAGGATGAGAAACACGCCCGCAGAAAAACTGCCTACCCGTCTGGGCGCTTTTTCATTCATGCGGGTATTCCCCCTCTCCGAACGGGACGAAATCCGGCGCAGCCGGGGCTTTGGGCCCCCGCATCAGACGAATGCCGAGCCAGATGATAAGGGCCGCCGCCGCCAGTGTGGGCAGGCCGCCGAAAAAGCTGGAGAGAAAGTGGTGCAGCGGGGTAACGGGAGAGAGCATATCCAGCAGATGAAGAAGGGGCCAATATAAAAACTGCCTGAACAGCAGATAGACCCCCACTGCGATGAGGCCGATGGACAAGGGTTTGCGGTACCGGCTGACAAAGCCTTCGCAGCCGTGTTCCAGCAGGCCGAAATCCATAAAAGCGTCCTCACGCGGGCAGCCCTGCGTCATACGGCGGCGGGTCTCAAAGGTGTCAAAAAAAGCGAAGAACCAAACCACCGGCAGCAGCGGGCCGCATAAAAAGGGAATAAAGGTGGTGCCCGCGATCAGCAGGGTAAAAAAGGTCATCAGAGAGGCCCCCCGCCGCAGATAGCCGAGATACATCTGTCCGGCGCCCGGAATGAATGCGAAAATAAATGTGAGAAAACCATTTTTCATGAGTTTTCAGCTCCTTTCAAAAAATCAAGATGGAAAAGGGACTCCAGTAAAGGCCCCGCTGCGTTTTTGTATTGCTGTGCCGTCTGCGAGGCGGCGCTGACGATGCTGCGCTCTGCCCGGAAGGCGTCCACCCCCACAGGGGACATATCCGGCGGTTTGGTTATGAAACCGGTGAGCGTAAACACTACGGCAAAGCATGCCGCAGCCGCGGCGGGTGCGGCGCGCTTGACGAACAGACGAAGCCGTTTGTGCCGCACCGCTGTCAGCAGCCGCTGCTCCATACCCTGGGGCGGCGGCGGAGAAGGCGCGGCCTGCAGCTGCAAATAACGAAGGAGGCAATCGTCGCATACCGAGAGATGTTCCGCCGCGGCCAGCCGCTGCGGGGTATCCAGCCCGCCTTGTGTCAAAGCGGCTAATGCAGCGTCCGACAGGCAGCCGTTTTCAAAAAAAAGCTCCATTATATTTGCTCTCCTTTCTGGGCGGTCAATAACAGCCGCAGCTGCCCCCGCGCCCGCCCCAGCTGGGTATGTATGGTTTTAGGCGGGCGGCCCAGCAGCTGGCCGATCTCATTTACGGTGTACTGCCGTAAAAAAAACAGCATGGCAACTTTGCGGTAGGGTTCGTTCAGGCTGTCGATGGCCTGTTTGATCTGTGCTTCTCCCAGCCGGGCCGCGGCAAGATTTTCCACGTCCGCCGCCGGCTCCGGCGCGTCGGGGGGATAGTCATCGCCAAACCCCGAGACTTTGCGGTGCCAGGCACTTTTCAGATAATCTTTGGCTTTGTTGGCCGCAATGCGGCACAGCCAGGGGCGGGCTGCCTCCGGCGGGCAGCTGTCGCGGTGAAGATAGGCGGAGAGAAAGGTTTCTTGGGTAAGGTCTTCAGCCTGCGCGGCGTCACCGGTGAACTGCAGGCAAACTGAGAACACAAGGCGCTGATATTGCACGATCATTTCCTGAAACTGTTTTTCTGTCACGCCCCGTCCCCCTCTCTCGTCCTGCCTATATAACGAGGGAGAAAAGCCGCTTTCCTCAAAAGAAGAGAAAAGGAAAATATTACAAAGGGTGAAATGAAAATATCTTTTTTGAGAAAAGCAGGCGCAGGGGCGGCGGGGTTTACTGCCCGCAGAAGAAAAAGGTCTTCACCGTTAAAACGGCGGGCAGCGTTTTTTAAAAGTGCTGCTGCAAACGCCGCGCCGGCCAAAGCACGGGTAAAGTTGTGGCTGCCGGCTTTTTTGCGGGCGGAGAGGGGCGGCGCGTGGATCGAAATACTCCCGGCAAAGCCGACCGCAAGGACATAGTCGGTGGCGCCCCGCATGGGGCGCGTGGATCGAAATACTCCCGGCAAAGCCGACCGCAAGGACATAGTCGGTGGCGCCCCGCATGGGGCGCGTGGATTGAAATATGGGGAGCGAGAGTACCGGGGTTGCCGCGATATGTCGCGCCCCGCATGGGGCGGCGCGTGAGAGGCGCACGGGTAAGGGGCATGTTATGCAGCGCCGGTTCAATATATAAAAACGCTGGCGCGCGTAAAAAGACAGCGGGGGTATCGTCTGCACAGGACAAAAAAGAGAAAGAAAAAGCCGGGCTGAAAATTTTTCAGCCCGGCGAGAGGGAAAGAACTATTTAAAAGATGGCGAGACCCAGTGTGGAGAGCACCCCCATGATGACGCCCGCGGTGGCGACGCCGCCCGCACAGGCCGCGACGCTGGGCCAGAATTTCATATCCAGCAGGGTGGCCGCAAGGCACCCCGTCCATGCGCCAGTGCCGGGCAGAGGGATGGCTACAAATAAAAACAGGGCCAGATACTGGCTGCGCCCGGCTTTTTCCATCAGTTTTTCACCGGCCTTCACGCCTTTTTCATGGATCTTTTGAAATATCCTGCCGCCATGCTTCCAGGTGCAGCACCATAATAAGATCTTTTTACTGAACAGCAGGATGAGCGGCACCGGCAGCATATTGCCGATGACGGCAATGACATAGCTGGGTATCACGCCTACCGCCAGCGCCGCGCCGATGGGGATGGCGCCCCGAAGCTCAACAATAGGCACCATGCTGATAAAAAATACGATGAGCGACCGAATGGCATACGGCAGACCGACCAAGGCCGACCAGGACATCGAATCACAACCTTTATCAAAATATTCTTAGAAAGTATACGGGAAAAGAAAGCTTTTGTAAAGCCGTAGTGGAAAGTTTTATGTGTTTTTTAAGCTTTTGCCGTAAAAAATAAAAGACGCGGGGGGACAGGCAAGGCAAAAGCTTTTTACAGGATACGCAAAAAAAGCGGCCGGTATGCCGCCTGCGTCAGGGCATGCGTTTTTTTTGGCGGTCTCTGAAAGACAGACGGCGGGCCGTTTCTTCTCTTAAAAGAGAATAGAGCACCGACACCACCGGCAGCGCCAGCATCATCCCCCAGATACCCGCGAGGCCGCCCCCCGCCATTACCCCTACCGCCACCCAGAGGGGCGGCAGGCCGATTTTGCTGCCCACCACCCGCGGATAGATGAAGGTTGCCTCGATCTGCTGAAGGCAGAACAAAAACACGATGAACCAGATGAATTGACGGGGCGCTTCGACCAAAAGCAGGAAGGCCCCGGCAATCATGCCGATCAAAGGGCCGATGATGGGCAGGATATTGGCTACCCCGACGATGGAACTGATGAGCAGCGCGTATGGAAAGCCCAAAATGGACATGCCGATGAAGCATAAAATGCCAAGGATACACATCTCACGCAGCTGGCCGCTGACAAAACCGGAAAAGATCGTAAACGATACCCGCAAAACCCGGCGCGCCTTATTAAAAATGCGTTTGGGCAGCCACGCGCTGGCCATGCGGCGGCACTGCGCCGAGAGATGGCGGCGTTCAGCCAGCAGGTAGACGCTGATGACAAAGCCCATAGACCAGTTGCCGATGGTCATAAAAACGCCGCCCGTCACCCCCATCAGCCGGGGCATAAGGCCTGAAAAAAGCGTCTCGGCCCAGGAGGCCACCTGGCCTGAGACCGTGGCAAAATCCATCCCCGCCAGAGATTCGATCTGCAGCCGGCGGTAGAGATCCTCAAGAAAAGTGGAGATGGTGGCGGTATAACGGGGAAGGTTTTCAGAAAAATGCATCAGGCTTTTGGCAAGCTGGGGCCCCAGTACGGCGATGAATAAAAGGGCGAGGCAGGCCAATACCAGATAGACCAGTACCAGCGCGAGAATAGAGGCGGCGCGCCCGTTTTTCAGCTTTTCAAAAGCGCGCAGCCGCGCCTCCATACCGCATACCGGCCCGCGCAGGATAAAGGCGATGAGACAGCCCAAAAAAAACGGCGTGAGGATGCGCAGAAAAAAGCACACCGCCTGCCAGATGGGTTCAATACGGCACAGCGCGGCATACAAAAGTAGAGTGAAGGCAATCAGGCACAAAAGCTGGCGGTAGAGACGGCGGTCCATAAAGGCTCCTTTCTTGCAAATAGAGGTGCGGAAGTTTATAATGTTAGTATCATATGCAAAAAACGGAGGAAAATGAGATGACATGGTTATGGATTCTTCTGGCTGTTCTTGTTGTGCTGGCGCTGGCGGCGCTGGCGGCGTTTATCGGCGGATATAATAAACTGGTGCAGGGGCGCAGCGCCTGCGACGAGGCCTTCGCCACGATGGACGTTTATTTGAAAAAACGCTGCGACCTCATCCCCAATTTGATCGCCACGGTAAAAGAGAGCGCCGGGCATGAAAAACAGCTGCTTGAAACCGCGCTGCAGGCTGCGCAGACCGAGGATAAAAAAGACCGGGTAGCGGCTGAAGCTCTGCTTTCCGTCCGGGTGAACGCGCTTTTGGGAAAGCTGGCGGCCGACCCTGCCCAGCGTGAGAACGGGACGTATCTGCAGTTTGCCAAAGATCTGGGCAGGACCGAAGAGGATATTGCCAACGCCCGGAAATACTATAACGCGGTGGTAAAGGAATACAACGCTTCACTTGAGACCATACCGCAGAATTTTGTCGCCGCATTGGGCGGCTTTCAGCCTTGGCCGATGTTTGAGGTGGATGCCGACAGCCAACGGGCCAACGTACAGGTGGATTTTAAGGAGTAACGTTATGAAAAAACGGCTTTTATGCCTGCTTGCCTGCTGCTTTGTTATGGCGGCAATTTTTGGAGGGGCGTTTTCAGCCTCCGCCGCCACAGTGTCTGCCCGCGCCTATTCTATTAAGAACTGGGATATGCAGGTGGAGATACAGGAGAACGGCGCATGGAAGATCACCGAGACGGTAGATGTATATTTTAACCAGCGCCAGCATGGGTTTATCCGTACTTTGCCGCAAATGGTGTATGTGGATAAAGAAAAGGAAGACGGCGCGCTGGAAACTTATACCTATCGGGCCAAGCTGTCCGATCTTGCCGCCAACACCCCCGTCAGCCGGGATGTGGAGGACGGCAGCTTTATACTGCGCTTTGGCGACGCTGACCGGTATGTATCCGGCGATGTGCAGTATCGTTATTCTTATGTGTATGACATGGGGGACGACCGCTTTCCCGCTTACGATGAATTTTTTTGTTCTCTCAACGGCCCCGACTGTAATACCACCATCGAGAATTTCACCTTCCGCGTCACCTTTCCAAAAGACGCCGATCTCTCGGCCCTGAAAGTATACGCGGGGGCCTACGGTTCCACCGCGTCCGCAGAGGATAGGGTCTCTTACACGGTGCAGGGGCGGATGGTCACCGGGCATACGGTGCGTCCTCTTCAGCCCTATGAGAGCATCACTGTTTATACCCGCCTGCCCGAGGGATACTTTGTCGGCGCGCGGGGCTATAACGCCGTGCCCGCGTATCTGTGCGGCGGGGTTATTTTGGCGCTGTTGGCCGTGGCCGTTCTTCTGCGTATGAAAAACCGGACGCGGCCGCCGGTGCAGACGGTGGAGTTTTATCCGCCGCAGGGGATCGCCCCCGCGGACGTAGGATATATCATTGACGGCAATATCACCAACAAAGAGCTGCTTTCTATGGTGGTATGGTTTGCCGAACAGGGCTTTTTGACAATTGAAGAACGCGGAGAAAAAACATGGCTGCGCGCCGTTTATCGGCCGCAGGACGCCCTGCCTAATTATGCAAAGACCCTGCTGAAAGGGCTTTTTCGCAATGGGGATACCGTCTGTCTGGACGACGTGGGCCAGCATTTTTACGATACTTTACAGCTTGCCCGCA
This sequence comes from Oscillospiraceae bacterium, assembly GCA_030538855.1. GTDB lineage: Bacteria > Bacillota > Clostridia > Oscillospirales > Ruminococcaceae > JAUNTE01. Next base: position 1,606 of record JAUNTE010000097.1, on the reverse strand, counting down.
CCCAGCTGCCGGTCAAATTTCAGAAAGGCCCGCAGAAGCTGGAAGAAAAAAGCGTGACGTATCAGGCCATGGGGCTGATATTCTGCGTTGCGCTGGCGGCCGCCGGGGCGCTGTGGCTCTCAGGCGGGCTGATTTTGGGGATATTTTTTGCGGCGGCGTGCGTTGCCCTGCCCGCCGTGATGGTACAGGGGGTATGCCTGCAAAAGCTGCGCAGGCAAAAAGGCTTTTTGGCCGGCGGCCAGCGGGCGGCGCTGTTGGCCGGGGCAGGGGCAGGGGCTGTCGTTTTGCTTATCACCGGTATCGTGTGCGGCGCTAAGGGCTTTGTGCCGTTTTGGCTGCCGGTTGCCGCGGCTTTGGCGGCGGTGCTGGCAACGGCCGTTGCGGCCGGGTGCTTTAAACCCACCCGGTATTATATTGAACTGGCGGGCAAGCTGATGGGTTTTCGCGCCTTCATTGAAAAGGCGGAATTGCCCCGTATCCAGGTTTTGGCGCAGGACGACCCGGAATATTTTTATAAAGTGCTGCCCTACGCCTATGTGTTTGAGATGAGCGACGTATGGATCAAGCAATTTGAGAAGCTGGCCGTGCCGCCCCCCGTGTGGTATCAGGGCCCGACGCTGTATGACGTCTGGTGGACCAGCCGGATGTTCCGCAGTTTTGACCGGGCCATCACCAATTCGTCGGCTGCGGCCATGGCGGCCCGTGCGGCCCGCGCGGCGCAAAGCGGCGGCCGGGGAGGCACCCATTTTGGCGGCGGCGGTGGCGGCTGCGGCAGCTGGTAAAACCTTTGTTTACTGTGGAATAGAGGGCGCGTGGGTTGAAATAAATGAATGGGACAGTGGTGCGTCTAAGGATTTGTCGCGCCCCGCACGGGGCGCGTGGATTGAAATTCCGGTTGCTATTTTACACAGCATAGGAGGGTCTATGTCGCGCCCCGCATGGGGCGCGTGGATTGAAATAGGAGCAGCTGCCCTTTGCGTGTCGGGGATTTGCGTGTCGCGCCCCGTATGGGGCGCGTGGATTGTAATTTGTAGTCGGTCTCCCCAACAACGGCTGCGTAGCGTCGCGCCCCGCATGGGGCGCGTGGATTGAAATAATATGAGCGATGCAAACCAGAAAAAAGCTGTCGGTCGCGCCCCGTACGGGGCGCGTGGATTGAAATTCCAAAGAACCATGCTGCAAGCCGCTGGATCATGTCGCGCCCCGCATGGGCGCGTGGATTGAAATATTTGTGGTCGTCAGGATAGGCCGCGACACCGCCGTCGCGCCCCGCACGGGGCGCGTGGATTGAAATTCCAGCGGCAGCCGCTCCGTCAGCCACTCAATACCGTCGCGCCCCGCACGGGGCGCGTGGATTGAAATGCCCATGGCCGTCTTGGCCGCCATCATCGCGGTACGTCGCGCCCCATACGGGGCGCGTGGATTGAAATATTGTGTCGCCCAGGCGGGCCGCTAGCATGGGAAGTCGCACCCCGCACGGGGCGCGTGGATTGAAATGAGATGCCGAGCGCCGGGAACGGCTTGTCGGCATTGTCGCGCCCCGTACGGGGCGCGTGGATTGAAATGATAAGACACAGCAAGCAAGCTTCGACAATCGCGAGTCGCG
>JAUNTE010000429.1 GCA_030538855.1 Oscillospiraceae bacterium | reverse complement strand
AAGCCGGTGAGAAACCAAACGATGAATAAATTTAAAATTTGGCGTTTGATGCCTTTACGGTTACCGCCCAAAGGGATATAAACATACTCACGGAACCAGCTGCTTAAAGTGATATGCCAGCGGCGCCAAAATTCGGTGATGCTTTTGCTGATATAAGGCAGATTGAAGTTTTGCGGAAAATCGAACCCCAACATTTTGCCAAGGCCAATACCCATCATGGAATAGCCAGAAAAATCAAAATACAGCTGCAGTGAATAGGCGATGACGCCCAGCCAAACCAAGGGGGTAGAGGCGTTGGCAAGGCCTATGCCGTTTGCGCCTACGATCTCTGTCCACAGTGCGCCTACGCCGTCGGCAATCAGCACTTTTTTGCCAAGGCCGAAAATAAACAGCGTCACGCCTTCATTGATACGCGAAAGGGTGACCCGGCCCTTTAAAACATGCAGGCGTTCCTGTACGTCGCTGTATTTGACGATAGGGCCGGCAATGAGCTGAGGGAACATGACGACATAAGCGCCAAAATTGATGATGTTATGCTCGGCTTTTACGCCGCGGCGGTATACGTCGATAGAATAGCTCATGGTTTGGAAGGTGTAAAAACTGATGCCCAAAGGCAGCGTCAGCTTGAGCAGGGGCACCGAGAGGCTGAAAAGGCTGTTGATATTGCGGATAAAGAAATCAGTGTATTTGAAAAACAGCAGCATGGAGAGACTGCCGGCAATGGATAAAATCAAAAACAGCCTTCGCAGTTTTGGCGAGGCGTCAAACCGCTCAATAAGATAACCGCAGATAAAATTGATGAGGATGAGCGCCACCATGATGGGGAAATAGCGAATTTCTCCCCAAGAGTAAAACACCAGACTGCATAAAAACAGCACGGTGTTTTTAAAACGGCCCGGAACGATATAATAGAGAAAAAGCGTGATGGGCAAAAAATAAAACAGAAACAAAACAGTGCTGAAAATCACGTCGTTACATCCTCTCGTTTTTGATAAAAAAAGCCGGCGCCGTCATGCAGACGGCACCGACGGTATCGGCCTTTTCAGTATAAAAGCAGAAGGAAAAAATGTCTATAGAAATTTGGCGTTTTATCAAAATATTATTTCAGCAATTCGTCTACTTTCTTTTGGATATCCGCTTTTATCGTTTCCATTTTACCGGCCTCGATCTCAGCCGAATCACCGGACATCGTGAGCAGTAAATAATCACCTTTTACGGTAATCAGCGCGTTTTTCGCTTTGGTTGCCTCGGCGTCGTTATACATGTTACAGCTGGCTTCCATATTGTCGCGGTAAGCTTCAAGGGCTTCTTTTACCGCGTCCGCGCTGCCCGCTTTCGCTTTGATCATGAGAACGGTGTCCACATTGTCGTTAGCCATACAGCGGTAACCATAATATTCCTCAACATTTTCAAGGTCGATCTGCATCAGATCCTGCAGGGTGTCGTCGTTGATCTCACCGGGCATTGAAACGGGATATGACTCGACAAACTGATCGACCACGCTTTTCACGTCG
>JAUNTE010000096.1:6516-7763 GCA_030538855.1 Oscillospiraceae bacterium | reverse complement strand
GTTGGCGTTGGCGCCGGGGGTGTTGAACACCACAATGCCCTTTTCACTGCAGGCGTCTACCGGGATGTTGTTGACGCCCGCGCCCGCGCGGGCGACGGCCAGCAGGCTTTCAGGCAGCTGCATGTCGTGCATGGCCGCGCTGCGTACCATCACGCCCGCCGCGTCCGCCATTTCGTCGGTGATTTGAAAAACATTTTTGTTCAGCCTGTCAAGGCCGATGGAGGAGATATTGTTGAGCGTGCAGATATTCATCATGACAAGATTCCCTTTCTGTCGGTTGTTTTACGCGTTTTCAGCGGCAAATTTTTTCATGAAATCGACCAGTTTATCCACGCCTTCGGCAGGCATGGCATTATAGATAGAGGCGCGCATACCGCCCACGCTGCGGTGGCCCTTCAAATTGACAAAGCCCGCCTCGGCGGCCTCGGCGCAGAACTTTTTGTCAAGCTCGGCGCTGGGCGAGGTAAAGGTGACGTTCATGAGGCTGCGGTCAGACTTTTTGACCGGGTTTTTAAAGAAATCCTGGCTGTCAAGATAATCGTACAGCACGGCGGCTTTGCGCTCGTTGCGTTTTTCCATCTCGGCCAGGCCCCCGATCTCGTCCTCGATCCAGTGCAGTACAAGGCCCGTCATATAGATGCAGAAGCAGGGCGGGGTGTTGTACATGCTGTCGTTGTCGATGATGGTTTTATAGTTGAGCATGGAGGGCACGTTTTCAGCCGCGTGGCCCAGCAGGTCTTCACGGATGATGGCGATGGCCATACCGGCGGGGGCCACATTTTTTTGTACGCCAAAGTAAATGCAGCCGTATTTCGTCACGTCCACCGGCCCGCTGAGGATGCAGCTGGACATATCCGCCACCAGCGGGACGCCCGCGACCTGCGGCACTTTGGTGTAGCGGGTGCCGTAGATGGTGTTGTTCTGGCAGATATGGATATAGCTGGCGTTTTTGCTGTAGATGGCCGCGTCCACATCCGGCACGCAGGAGAAGTTCTCTTCTTTGGTGGAGGCGACAATATTTACCCGGCCAAACTTTTTGGCCTCATCCGCCGCCTTTTTGCTGAACTGGCCGCTGACAAGGTAATCGGCCTCGCCCGTGGTCATCAGGTTCATCGGCACCATGGCGAACTGGGTAGACGCGCCGCCCTGAAAAAAGCCGACCTTATAATTGTCGGGGATATTCATCACCCGGCGCAGAGACGCTTCGGTGTCCTTGATAATGGCGTCGTACACGTTTGAACGGTGGC
>JAUNTE010000096.1:0-6506 GCA_030538855.1 Oscillospiraceae bacterium | reverse complement strand
TCATCTCCAATACCGACTGTCCTGAACAGCCGTATTCGAGCAGTTCGCTTTGGGCTTTTTTCAAGACGGATTCGGGCAGCATGGAAGGGCCCGCGCTGAAGTTGTACACTCTCGCCATGGTTGATAACCTCCAACATAATTATGATAAATATTTGACAAAGGATACCTTTCATTATAATGCGCTGGGCGGGGTTGTCAACTATTTATAAAGAGAGAAATACGGAAAGGCACCACAAAAAAAGACAAAAAACCACAAAAATAAAAAAGACGTTTGGGAGAGGCGCGGCAGGGGCGAAAGCGGCTTTTGCGGAATGGCTAAAATACGCACAGAAGGCCGCTGAAAATTTGTGAAAAATTTTCAGCGGCCTTCTGCGGGCTGCGGCGGGTGTACAAAGCAGCCGGACGGTTTGCCCCCACGGCTGCGGCCAAGAGCGGCCCTGCGGTGCTGAATGCCGGTTTTCAGGCCGCTGAAGGGTTTTTATAGGGCGGCGCAGGAAAAAGCCGCTCCGCCCCGTGGTGCGCAGGCAGAGATAAAAGAGAAGAAGAAAGGAAAAGGAACGATTTTGGTTGTATCTGAAAGCGTGGTACGCTAAAATAAGACGGGAAGAAAAGTACCGAGAAGCTTTTTTGCACGGTTGAAAGTATAGGGCAGGCGCGGGGCTGCTGCGGCGTTTTCAGGCGGGGCCTGCGGTGTGACCGCCCCTCTTTATAAAGGACTGCGTGCGGCCCATTCTGGCTCAAACACGGGGCGCAAAAACATGAGCACTCTTTATAAAAGCCTTCGAGGCGGCCGGCCCACGCCGAAAAAAATGAAAAAAAGGCGGTGGGGCCGCCGTATCACGCCGAAGACCCGCCCGCAAAAGGGCGGAGACGGCCTGCACTAAAACTTGCGGCCTAGCCGTGCGCCGCCGACGCCCCGGCCGGGGCGAGGAAACTTTTGGTTTGTTTTTGTAAACGAAAAGAACTGCCCGTGCGGGAAGAACACATAACTTTTATGCGCCGCCGGGCGCGCCCTGACGGCAGGCCCCGTATGAGGCCGTATGCCCGGTACCCGGCCCTGAAAGAAAAGTCTTTTTTATAAAACGCCGCCCGCATAAAAAGCCCGCGGCAGGCAGGGCAAAGAGAAAGTGTGAAAAAGTGTTTTTTAAAGGAAGACCGGGGCGGCCCAGCCCCCCGGCGGCTGTTTTTAAAATGCGCGGAATGACGCAGAAGGGGCGGCTTTACCGCCGGGCAGCCCAGCTTTTTAATTTTTAAAAGGGGCCTGACGGCTCTCAAAAAATATGGGGGCGGCCCAGCCGCTGTTTGATGTGTTTTAAAACAGCCGCCGGGCCATTGTTGTGATCGAGATATAAAAAGAAAAGAGGAGACGGATGGACGCGATTGGATGGGTGGCTGTCATCTGTGGGGCCGACCTTGCCGGACGGCTGGGTACGCTCTATTATCAGATGAACCACAGCGGCGTAAAAACGCTTACCTACCGCACCTGGGTGCTGCTGGCGGCGTTTTTGAATTTTGCGTGGGTATTTTATTGGCCGCTGGGACGAAAACGGAACTGAAAGGCTTGTGCAGCGCGGTGGCGTGTGGTATGATTTGCTCGTCGGGGCCGCTGGCCCCAAAACGGTTGTGAGGAGTTTCGGATTATGGAAAAAAGAGAGCGGTTCGGCTCTCGGCTGGGGTTTATTTTGATCTCGGCCGGGTGCGCTATCGGGCTGGGCAACGTGTGGCGTTTCCCCTATATCACCGGTAAGTACGGCGGTGCGGCGTTTGTACTGTTATATCTGGTGTTTTTGGTGCTTTTGGGCCTGCCCGTGATGGTGATGGAGTTTGCCGTGGGCCGGGCCAGCCAGAAAAGCTGCGCCAAAAGCTTTGACACGCTGGAGCCGAAGGGCTCAAAATGGCACTGGTATAAATGGCTTGGCATTGGCGGCAATTATCTGCTGATGATGTTTTATACCACGGTGGGCGGCTGGATGCTGGCCTATGTGGCCAAAAGCGCTACGGGGGCCTTCAGCGGCCTGGACGCTGAGGGCGTAAACGGCGTGTTTGGCAGCATGCTGGCCAACCCCGGAGAGATGCTGGGCTGGATGCTGACGGTGATCGTCATCGGCTTTTTAGTGTGCAGCATGGGGCTGCAAAAGGGCGTTGAGCGCATCACCAAGGTGATGATGAGCTGTTTGTTCGTCATCATGGTGCTGCTGTGCATCCGCAGCGTGACGCTGCCCGGCGCGGGCGAAGGGCTGTCGTTCTATCTGGTGCCTGATTTCGGCAAGATGTTTGAAAACGGCCTTGCCGGTTTTGGCGAGGTGGTATACGCCGCCATGGGACAGGCCTTTTTTACCCTGAGCCTGGGCATCAGCGCCATGGCGATTTTTGGCAGCTATATCGGCAAAGACCGGCGCCTCACCGGCGAGGCGGTGAACATCGGCGTTTTGGACACCCTGGTGGCGTTTATGGCGGGGCTGATTATTTTTCCCGCCTGTTCAAGTTTTGGGGTGCAGCCGGGCGAAGGGCCGGGCCTTGTATTTGTGACGCTGCCCAATGTGTTCAACGAGATGCCGGGCGGCCAGCTTTGGGGGTCGCTGTTCTTTTTGTTTATGAGCTTTGCGGCGCTGTCCACCATCATCGCCGTCTTTGAAAATATCATCAGTTTCGGTATGGACAAATGGGGTTGGACGCGCAAAAAGGCGGTGGCCGTCAACGCGGTGCTGATTACTGTCCTCTCCATCCCCTGTGCGCTGGGCTTTAATGTGTGGAGCGGCGTTTCAGTGCCCGGTATCGGAGATATCCAAAGTATCGAGGATTTTATCATCTCGAACAACATCCTGCCGCTGGGCTCGCTGATCTACCTGCTGTTCTGCGTCAGCCGTTACGGCTGGGGCTGGGAGAACTTTACAGCCGAGGCGGATACCGGCAGGGGGCTGCGCTTTCCAAAATGGGCGCGGGGCTATTTGAAGTGGGTGCTGCCGGTGCTGATCCTGATTATTTTTGTGATGGGCTATGTGCCGAAGATCCAGATATGGCTGGGGCTTTCGGGGTGAGTTTTGCAAAGACAACAGGACGCTGCCTTTTGAGAGACGGTAAAAAATAAAACGGTGGGGCCGTGTGCGCAAAAGCTGCTTTTGAAGCTTTATGGCGCGCACGGCCCCTTGCTCTCTGAACTTTGGGCTGAGAAGCGGCCCCGCGCCGCGGCGGTATAAAACCTGCCGAGCGCGGCTGCGCTGCCCGGTGAAAAGACGAAATGAATATTTATACCGGTTTTTCACAAAAATCAGAGCGTTTGTGCATATTTGTACTTGAAATCCCGCCCGGATAGCTTATAATGATAAACAAGCCGCGTTCCCGGCGGCTACTATATAGAGAAAATAAGAGGGGTTAAACAATGAAAAAGATTTTAGCAGCAGCGCTGGTATTGGTATTGGCGCTTTCACTGGCCGCCTGCGGCGGCGAACCGCAGTCCAGTTCTGCGGCGGATGGCAGCTCACAGGTGAGCGCTTCCTCCGGCCTGCCTGACGCAGAGGGCGGAAAAACCGCCGCTGAGATGAAGATCGGTATTGTCCAGCTGAGTGAGCATCCCGCGCTGGACGCGGCCTGCAAGGGCTTTGTGGACACGCTGGTGGCGGCGGGCTTCTCGGCGGAGAACATCGAGATCCAAAACGCGCAGGGTGAGCAGTCGAACTGCGCCCCCATCGTCAACAAATTTGTCAACGACAAGGTGGATCTGATCCTGGCTATCGCTACCCCGGCGGCGCAGGCCGCCGCCCAGGCGACAAAGGATATCCCCATCCTTGTCACCGCCGTGACCGACCCTGCCGACGCGGGCCTGGTGGCCAGCAATGAGAAACCGGGCGGCAATGTCTCCGGCACCTCAGACATGAACCCCATCGACGACCAGGTGGCCCTGCTGCAAAAGCTGGTGCCCACGGCCCAGACGGTAGGCGTTTTGTACTGTTCGTCTGAGGCGAACTCAAAGCTGCAGGCCGATCTGGCCGTCGCCTCTATGGAGAGTGCGGGCCTTACCACCAAGGTTTACACCGTGGCCGAGACCAGCGAGATCAACGCCGTCGTCACCAAAATCACCCAGGAGTGCGACGCGCTGTATATCCCCACCGATAATCTGTTCGCCTCTAACATGGCGGCGGTAACACAGGTGGCCATCCCCGCCAAGCTTCCCGTCATCTGCGGCGAAAGCGGCATGGTAGACCAGGGCGGCCTTGCCACTTATGGCCTGAACTATGAGAATCTGGGTAAAATGACGGGCCAGCAGGCCATTGATATCCTGCTGAACGGGGCCGCTGTGGCGGATATGCCCATCGGCTACAGCGCCGAGGCCGACCTGACCCTCGCCATCAATCAGGAGACCGCCGACGCCATCGGCGTCGTCATCCCTGACGACCTGAAATGAGCCTGACATCTGAATAAAGCTTACGGCGGCCGGCGGGGCTTTGACCCCGCCGGCCGTTTGCGTATGACTGATTATGGCAGGGCGGTGCGAAGATACCGCCCTGCCGCGCTGCTTTGCCTGCGGGTGATGGGCGGTAATGAAAACGGCAGCCTGCCGGCAGGGAAAGAGGCGAGCCGAACCCCCCGCGCATCGGCCCTTTTTTGCCGTTGTCTGACTGCAGCTGGGTTTTCTGGTTTGTAAGCGGCCTCTTTAAAAAGCAAAATGGGACAGGTTTTCACAGATACGGCGGTTTAGGCTATTGGCGGCAGGGCTTTTTTGTGCTATAATTTTTTTGTATCCGCGCATCGGCGGGTATGCCCTTATATTAAAAAGGGCGCCAGGCCGCCGCCCATGGCGGAAGACGGCAAAATAAGAGCGGGCGCGGGCCGCCCGCAGCTGAAAAAAGGCGGGGAATGCAATGTTGGAAGGGATCCTGAACGCAATACCCGGCGCGGTGGCGCAGGGGCTTATTTACGGTATTTTGGCGCTGGGGGTATACATCACCTTCAAGCTGCTGGATTTTGCCGACCTCACGGTGGACAACAGCCTTTGTACCGGCGGCGCGGTATGTGCCATGCTGCTGCTGAACGGCTGGCCCATGTGGCTGGGCCTGACGGCGGCGGTGATAGCGGGCATGCTGGCCGGCGCCATCACCGGTTTTTTACATACAGTTTTAAAGATACCGGCTATTTTATCCGGTATTTTGACGCAGCTGGGCCTTTACTCCATCAATATGCGCATCATGGGCAAATCAAACCAGCCTCTGCTGCAAGTGGATACGCTGGTGACCTCGGGCAATAATATGCAGACCATGCTGGTGGCGGGGCTGTTTGTGGCGGGCGTGATCGCCATTTTATACTGGTTTTTCGGCACCGAGGTGGGCTGCGCCATCCGCGCCACCGGCAACAACGGCAAAATGGCCCGCGCGCTGGGCGTTTCAACCGGGGCAATGACGGTGCTGGGGCTGATGCTGTCAAACGGTATGGTAGGGCTGTCAGGTGCGCTTTTGTCGCAGTATCTGGGCAGCAGCGATATCAATATCGGGCGCGGCGCCATCGTCATCGGCCTTGCCAGCGTCATCATCGGCGAGGTCATTTTCGGCAGCCGGTTCAATTTTGCCTATAAGCTTTTCAGCATTGTCGCCGGTTCGGTTTTATATCAGCTGGTGATCGCGGTGGTGATCCAGCTGGGCCTCGGCCAGCAGGATCTGAAGCTGTTCAGCGCCGTGGTGGTGGCGCTGGCGCTGGCCATGCCCGTGCTGCAGGGCAAGGTAAAGGCCTCGGCCAATGTAAAAAAAGGCAGAAAGCAAGCCGCGATGAAGGGGGAGGAATGAGCCATGCTGACGATGGAACATGTGAGCAAAACCTTTAACCCCGGCACCATCAACGAGAAAAAGGCGATCGTCGATTTGAACCTCACACTGGAGGAGGGCGAATTTGTCACGGTGATCGGCGGAAACGGCGCGGGAAAATCCACCATTCAAAACCTGGTGTGCGGCGCTTACCCCCCCGACGAGGGTAAGATCACCCTGAACGGCGTGGATGTGACCCGCTGGCCTGAGCATAAACGTGCCCGGCTTTTGGGGCGGGTGTTTCAAGACCCTATGATGGGTACCGCCGCCGATATGGGCATTGAAGAAAACCTTGCCATGGCCTACCGCCGGGGCAAACGGCGCGGGCTGGGCTGGGGCATCTCAAACAAAGAGCGCGAGCTGTTTCGTGAGACGCTGCGCGAATTTGACCTGGGCCTTGAGGGCCGTTTGAGCGCCAAGGTGGGCCTGCTGTCGGGCGGACAGCGGCAGGCCTTGACGCTGGTGATGGCCACGCTGCAAAAACCCAAGCTGCTGCTGCTTGACGAACACACCGCCGCGCTTGACCCCAAGACGGCGGCCAAAGTGCTGGAGATGACCGAGAAGATCATCTTGGCCGAGGGGCTTACCACCATGATGGTGACGCATAACATGCGCGACGCCATCCACCACGGCAACCGGCTTATCATGATGTATGAGGGACGTATCATTTACGACGTGCGCGGCGAGGAGAAAAAGAGCCTGACGGTAGAGGAC
>JAUNTE010000095.1 GCA_030538855.1 Oscillospiraceae bacterium | reverse complement strand
GCTGGTCAGCATCGTCCAGCCGACGGTCCAGCAGAAAAATCAAACTTTCAACATCTACATGCACGACATCCAGCACGAAATGCTCCGTTTTGATTCTCTGCGGCTCAATCAGGTACTGCTGAATCTGCTTTCCAACGCCTTAAAATTCACCCCCAACGGCGGAAGCATTACCGTGGAGGTGACCGAGAGTTCTTCTGAACGGGAGGGCTGCGCCCGCTACACCTTCCGGGTGGCGGATACCGGCATCGGCATAAAACCTGAGTTTATGGAACAGCTGTTTACCTCGTTCACGCGGGAGAAGGACAGCCGCGTCAATAAAATAGAGGGCAGCGGCCTTGGTATGGCCATCACCAAGATGATCGTTGATTTGATGGAAGGTTCTATCCATGTTGAAAGCGAGCCGGGAAAGGGCACCGTCTTTACAGTAGAGTTGGATCTTACCCTCGCGGATGAAGACGCCGGCATCTCGCCTCTTCCCGCCTTGCGGGTACTTGTGGCCGACGATGACAAAGCAACCTGCCGCTCGGCCGATGAATTTCTCACCGAGCTGGGGCTTCACGCCGATACTGTACAAAGCGGCCGCGCCGCGGTAGATAAAGCCGTAAAAGCTTACCGCGAAGGCGCCGCCTATGACCTCATCCTGCTTGACTGGAAAATGCCGGATATGGACGGCGTCGAGGCCGTCCGCGCTATCAGAAAAGAGCTTGGGCCGCAGACGCCTCTCCTCATCTTCTCAGCCTATGATTGGTCCTGCATCGAAACCGAAGCGTTTGAGGCGGGCGTCACCGGCTTTATCCAAAAGCCCATCTTCAAATCCACCCTTTACACCTGTATCAAACAATATGTCCTGCATGAAGATCCTCTCGCCGTCACGTCTGCCGGTAAGACGATATTGGCGGAAAAAAATATCCTTTTGGCAGAGGACAATGAGCTCAACCAAGAGATCTCGCGCGAGCTGCTTGAAAGCTTAGGCGCCCACATGGATATTGCAGGCGACGGCGCCGCCTGCGTGGAACGGTTCAAAGCCTCTGAAGTGGGTCATTTTGATTTGATTTTGATGGATATCCATATGCCCGTAATGAACGGGTATGAGGCCACCGTGAAAATACGCAGTTTGAAACGGCCGGATGCCGCGACCGTTCCCATCTTTGCCCTGACGGCTGACGCGTTTGCAGAAGACATCAAAATGGCGAAAGAATGCGGTATGAACAGTCATCTGGCAAAGCCGCTGGATATTCCCGGTATGCTGCGTGAAACAAAAAAATATCTGTCCTGACCGTTCTCCCCGTCAAATAATGCCCTGCTGAAAACATACCGTGGTTTTCAGCAGGGCGTTTCTCTGTTCAGACGCGCGGCCGAGGCGCCGCAGCCCTTTGGCCGGGCCTTAAAATAAGTCGCGGACACCCTTTCATGGTGAGATCTATCGTCGAAAAGCCCAAAGTCTTTTCTGCGCCGGCACCGTCTCAAAATAACGGCCAGATGAAAAGCACGCCTTCGGCCGCAGCCGTCCGTTCAGTTTTCTTCCTCTGGCGGTATCATACGTCGCGTACTTCGCATCCAAAACGCCCGCGTCCTCCTCTGTTCTCATAAAAGCAAATACCTGCCAAACGGCAGGCACGCCCTTTTGAGGCCCCCGCTCCACCGGAAATGTTTTCTTATTCTTATACAAAAGTATTTCTATTTCCCAAAGGCGGCTTTTGCATCTTCACACTTCTCCAGTGTGCGCCTATTATTTTACAATAATTAACATTTATTTCCATGCTAATGCGATAGAATCCCTTTTGTCCCCAAAACAAAGGAGAAACCGCGCAAATACGGCCCGGTTCTGCACTGCGGCAGAGAAAGACGTTTTTGGGGGTGAAATGGAGGAAAAAAGCATGGAAAAATATGTGGTGAAAAAACAATGGTATTGGCAGCCTGATATCGGCTATTATGAAAGCTACGGCATCGTCTGCACCACAGATCCACAGGTGTCCGTCGAGGATCTCTCTTGTGATCACGAGCTGGTCTCACAGCTGGCCCGCAGCATCAACGAAGAAGATCTGGACGAAGGGCAGCTGCTGGACGCGGCCTATGACGCGATATGCTGAACAGCGTCGCGCATAACCGTTGAAGGCCGTTTTGTTTTAGACGCGGCGGGATAAAAAGCGCCGCCTTTTGCAGAAAAAGCTCCGCGCGGTTTTTTGCGGCTTTAGATAAAACATTCTCTTTCCCGGATGCAGCGCTGGTTTGCCCGGGTGATTTTAGACGGACGCAGTATTGAAACCTTAAAACGGTGTTTTCTCACGCCTCCGCGCCTTCCGGGCGCGGCTTTTTTATATGCGGGCTTTTTCCCGCCGCCCCGCCCCACGGCGGATTTTCGTCATAAGCCTCTCTTCTCTCTCATAAAAATGAATGCGTGAAGCAAAAAAGAGAGGACGGGCGCTCATGACGAATCATCATACGGGACTTTCAGAAAAAGAAGCGGCAAAACGTCTGGCGGAGTACGGCGAAAATCAACTTTCCGGCAAGAAAAAAACAAACCCCGCCGCACTTTTTTTCAGCCAGTTTAAGGATCTGATGATCCTGATCTTGGCGGTCGCCACCGTTATCTCGGTACTGATGGGCGAAGGCACCGAAGCGATCACCATCATCGTGATCGTACTGCTCAACGCCGTGATGGGGTTTATCCAGGAGTACCGCACCGAAAAAACCATGGAGGCGCTGAAAGAGATGTCGGCCCCCACCGCCCATGTGCTGCGAAACGGCGAGGCCCGGCGTATACCGGCCAAAGAAGTGGTGCCGGGCGACGTTGTGGAGCTCTCTTCAGGAGACCGGGTGCCCGCCGACGGGCAAGTGCTGGAATGCACCGCTTTCAGCACGGATGAAGCCCTGCTCACCGGAGAATCACTGCCGGTGTCAAAACAAATGGGAGACCGGGTGCTCATGGGCAGCACGGTTTCTTCGGGCCACTGTGTCGCGGCGGTAAACGGCACCGGCATGAACACCGAAATGGGCAAAATAGCCGGGATGCTGGACGACGCTGAAGAAGAGCGCACCCCCTTGCAGCAGCGGCTGGCCCAGCTGGGCAAATTTGTCGCCGCCGCCTGTGTCATCATCTGCCTGTCCGTCGGCTTTATCGGCTTTTTACAGGGCGAGGATTTTCTTAACATGCTGCTCACCGGCGTATCGCTGGCCGTGGCCGCCATCCCCGAGGGGATGCCCGCCATCGTCACCATCGTGCTGGCGCTGTCGGTAGGGCGCATCTTAAAAAAGGGGGCGATCATTCGCAAGCTGCACGCCGTTGAAACGTTGGGCTGCGCGGGGGTCATCTGTACCGATAAGACCGGCACCGTCACCGAGAACCGCATGACGGTGAAACGTATCTACTGCGGCGGAAAAACCTACGAGGTCACGGGCGACGGCTACCGCCGCCAAGGCTCTTTTTATCTTGACGGCAAGCCGGTACGCCCCGCGGCGGGCGACGAGGCCGGGCGGCTTTTGCGGTGCGCGGTGCTGTGCTCTACCGCCGAGATCAGGCCCGCGGGCGAGACCTCGTATGAGGCGAGCGGCAACCCCACCGAGACCGCGCTGCTGGTGGCCGCGGCAAAGGGCGGCTTTTTGCGCGAGGCCTTATCAAAAACCTATATAAAAACAGATGAGACGCCTTTTGACAGCCGCCGCAAGCTGATGGACGTCACCGTGCGGGCCCCGGGCGGCAGATTGTTTTTGGTAAAGGGCGCGCCGGATATCCTGCTGCAATACTGCACCTCGATGTCGGTTGGCATGGGGCAGCGGCCGCTTACCCCGCGTGACCGCGAGGATATTCTTCTATCACTGCGGGATATGGGCAAAAACGCGCTGCGCGTCATCGCCCTGGCCGAGAGCAGCGCCCCTGAAAAGGGCCTAGCGGGGCTCACCTTTTTAGGCCTTGCGGGTATGATCGACCCGCCCCGCGCCGAGGTGGAGCCCGCCGTCCGCCTATGCCGCAAGGCGGGCATCAAACCGGTGATGATCACCGGCGATTACAGCGATACGGCGGCCGCCATCGCCCGGCAGGTGGGCATCTGCCGTCGTGGAGACGGAGTTCTCACCGGTAAAGAGATCGACGCTATGAGCGACGGCCAGCTTGCCGCGGCCTGTATGAAAACCGCCGTCTACGCCCGGGTCACCCCCGCCCACAAACTGCGCATCGTCAAGGCTTATAAAGCCGCCGGGCAGATCGTGGCCATGACGGGCGACGGGGCCAACGACGCCCCCGCCGTCAAAGAGGCGGACATCGGCGTCGCCATGAACAGCGGCACCGACGTGACCAAAGAGGCCTCGTCGGTAGTCATTCTGGACGACAATTTCGCCACCATCGTCTCGGCCGTTGAAGAGGGCCGTATCATCTATCAAAATATCCGCCGGTTTATCCGGTATCTGCTCACCGGCAATCTGGGCGAGGTGCTGAGTATGCTCACCAGCATGCTGCTTGGCCTGCCCGTGGCCCTGGCGCCCATACAAATTTTGATGATGAACCTGCTCACCGACGGCCTGCCCGCCATCGCCCTGGGGATGGAGCCCCCGGCGGGCGATATGATGAGCCATAAGCCGCGGCCAAAAAACGAGGGCCTCTTTGCAAACGGCCTGATGAAAAACATCCTCTTTCGGGGGCTGTTTTTAGGCCTTGCCACCAGCGGCGCCTATTACGCCGTATGGCAGATGAGCGGAGATCTCATCCTCTCTCGCAGCGCCGGTTTTCTCACGTTGGTACTCAGCCAGATGGTGTATATCTTTGAGTGCCGCGGCCAAGGGCTGCATTTTAAAGGCAACCCTTACCTGTTGGCGGCCGCCGGCGCCTCTGTTTTTCTGGCCCTCGCCAGCGTCTACCTTCCCTTGGCGCAGCCTGTGTTTCAAACCACGGCCGTCACCGGCGTCTATCTCATCCCCGTCTGCATCGGCATTTTCATCGGCCCGCTACTGGCCGCGGTGGCGCGCCGCCTGCTGCGTCTGCTGCGCGGCTGAAGGTTTTGCCGCACAACTGCCGGCCGCCGAAGTTTAAAACGCCCCTTTGCCGGAGATACTAACCGGTATCACGCATTTTGATAAAGGGGCAGTATACATGAAACGGATAACGATCAAGCTAGCCAAATGGAGCCTTTTTTTATTGTTGGGGGCGGCAGTGGGCGCGGCCGCCCTGTGGTATCATCTCACCGTAAGCCTGCCGGATACCTTTTTAGTGACCGAGGGCAGCCGCCTCACCTTTGCCGATCTTCCCTTTCTCTCGGCAAAAGCGCCGCAAGGCGACGCGGTGGCGGCCTCCGCCCAGCGGGGCGACAGCTACAATGCTGAAATTAAGCTTTTGGGCTTTCTGCCCGTGAAAACGGCCCGGGTGCAGGTGGTGCAGAATAAGGTGGTCGAGGTCTCGGGCCAACCCTTCGGCATTAAAATGTTCAGCGACGGGGTGATGGTGGTCGGCTTCAGCGACATCTACACACAGGGCGGCTACGCCAACCCCGCCAAAAGCGCGGGGCTGGCATTGGGAGACACCGTTCACACCATGAACGGCGTGGCCGTCCGCACCAATGAGGATGTGAAAAAGGTGGTGGAGGAATCCGGCGGGGCCCCCATCACGCTGGAGTATACCCACCAGAACAAACGTTACACCGCCGCCCTCACCCCCGTTTTGCAGGAGGGAGGCGAGGCCAACGCCTTCCGTCTGGGGATGTGGGTACGCGATTCCTCGGCCGGCATCGGCACCTTGACCTTTATCGACCGGGCCTCAGGCATTTTTGCCGGGCTTGGGCACAGCATCACCGACGCGGACACCGGCGAGAGCATCCAGCTTTTGACGGGCGAGATCGTCCCGGTCACCATCACCGGCTATACCCAAAGCGTCAAGGGCAGCCCCGGCCAGCTGACGGGGCAGTTCAGCCCTGAGACGGCGGGCGTGGTGGCGCGCAACGACGCAAACGGCGTGTACGGACAGCTGAACGGGCTTTTCAGCGGCGCCTTCAGCGGGGAACAGGCGGAGCTTTGCCCCATGCAGGAGGTAAAGACCGGCCCTGCGCAAATATTAACGACCATTGACGGGAAACGCCCGCAGCTTTATAATATAGAAATAGAGAAATTGACCTACACCGCAGAGGACCCCAATAAAAATATGCTGATCCGCGTTACCGACCAGCGCCTCCTCTCCTCTACCGGGGGTATCGTCCAGGGTATGAGCGGCAGCCCCATCCTGCAAAACGGGCGGTTGGTGGGGGCGGTCACCCATGTATTGGTGGGGCAGCCCCAAAAAGGCTTTGGCATTTTTGCCGAAAACATGATGGAGACCGTCGAAACGCTGGCGGAAGAAAAAATCGTTTTACAAAAATCAGCGTGACCCTGCGTGAAGTGACATGGTTTTACCCATTTCACCGGCATTTCTCTGGGTGTTGTAAGATATTTCAAATTATTATGGAAAAATATAGTAATTTTTACTTGCAAGTATTGGTAAAATATGGTATTCTGTAAATCGTAAAGGGAATGACAAACACCATGGAGGAACGTGAAAATGGAAGAAAGCATAACTGTATTGATCACCGGCAATGTTGGAGAAATAGGAGAGGCTTGTCAAAAAGCTTTGAAGGCGCAGCAGATAAACGCAATTTTATGCGATAGGGACGGCGCTTCTGTTTTAGAGCAGTTGAACCGCTTAGAGCCTAAGGCCGTCGTTATGGAAGCTTTTATGCCCAATTTAGACGCGCTCAGCGTAAAGCGCAAATGGGATGAAACACATGCTGACAGCAACACGCGCTTTTTCGTCATGGGCAGTTTTGAAAATGAAGATTTGGAAAAAGAACTGATGAACGCGGGCTTCAGCTTTTATTTTCTCAAACCGTTTGATCCGGACGGCATGGCCCGCCGGGTAGCCAGCTTCTGCGGTCGCACGCCCACCCATGACGCCGCTGAAGAGGAATATATCGTCACCGAGATCTTACATCAGATCGGCGTGCCCGCGCATATCAAGGGGTATCAGTTCCTGCGGCGCGCCATCCTGATGAGCATTGCCGACCCTGAGATGATCAACAGCGTCACCAAACGGCTTTATCCCGATATTGCCAAAGCCTGCGGCACCACCGCCAGCCGTGTTGAGCGCGCCATCCGTCATGCCATCGAGGTGGCGTGGGACAGGGGCGATGTGGACGTGCTCAACAGCTATTTTGGCTACACCATCCACAACCTGCGCGGTAAACCCACCAACAGTGAATTTATCGCCATGATCGCCGATAAAATGCGTCTGGACAAAAAACGCGGCCATTCGGCTTCCTGATTTTTTACTTTTCACCTATACGGATACAAAAGTGCTTACCCGCCTCATCCATAAAACGCGCAGGGCTTTGGGGCCCGCGCGTTTTTTCGTTTACCGCGCCGCTTTACCGCTGCAGATAAATGTTTTTTCTCTCCCATTCTATAAAGCGGGGCTTCTGCCTTTTGTTTTATGTTCTGATTTTTAAAATACATACGCCATCCCCTTCTCACTGTCCGCCGTTTTATTACAGAAAAAACCGGCCCCTAGGTAAGTATCCCAAACCCGCCGTCCTTTTTGTCAAAAGGGCGCCCATGATATGCCATAGTAATATTTACAGAACTATGGTATCCTTAAAGGCATCATCAAAACAATTTATAAATACAGCCCATGAACGATGAGCGTAAGGCAATTTATATTCTGTTGTAAAGCGAAAAATTCCGATTGATTAACGAAGCCTTTTAATAACGCTTCCTAAATCAACTCAATAAAATCACTTTCATTTTTTGTTCCGCTCGCGGAATTTCTTGATTAGTATGTTGCGTACCACAATGGCAACAACCGCTAACAAGACAAATCCAATAACTTCCCA
>JAUNTE010000094.1:5005-7863 GCA_030538855.1 Oscillospiraceae bacterium | reverse complement strand
GGTTTTTTGCACCCCCTTGTCGGCCCAATCTATTTTTACGCATATAAAGCGTATAAAAGGAGGTTCACGATGCAGTACATCGATCACTATCACTCTCCCCTCGGCAATATCCTTTTAGCGGCGGATGATACAGGTTTAACCGGCTTATGGTTTGAGGGGCAAAAATATTTTGCCCGGCATCTGGACGATACGCATCAGGAAAAGGAAACCCCTGTGTTGAAAAAAGCGAAAAGCTGGCTGGATGTTTACTTTACAGGCCAGGAACCAGGTTTTGCCGTGCCGCTTCATTTTGTGGGTACTGCTTTTCAAAAAGAGGTATGGAAGCTTCTCTGCGCCGTCCCATACGGCAAAACCACCACATATAAGGCGCTGGCACAACAGCTTGCCGCCGAGAAAGGCCTGGCCCATATGTCCGCGCAGGCTGTCGGCGGCGCGGTGGGCCGTAATAAAATTTCTGTGATCGTACCCTGTCACCGGGTCGTCGGTGTAAACGGCAGCCTGACAGGCTACGCGGGCGGAACCGATAAAAAACTAAAATTGCTGGCTTTAGAAAAAGCTGATACCAAACAATTTTTCATCCCCCAAAAAGGCACGGCGTTATAAAGGGCAAACCACCGCAGCCGTAACCAAAAACGCAAAACGGCATAGCCAAAAATGGCTATGCCGTTTTCAGTTATGCCTTACTGTTTTCATCCTTATACGGCGCAGGGCCGCACATATGGGGTGACGCAATTAAAAAACGTCTTCGTCCTCATCCTGGCCTTCTTCGACGGGATCTTTTTCTGAAACATCCTTTTCCGCGGTCCCGTCCTCATACTCGTCCATATCAAATTCCGCGTCTTCTTCGGCCAAACTGGCGTAATATTTGTTTACAAGTTTAGAGCCCAGCGCCAGCACGCCCGCGCCGGCCAACAGGCCGATGGCGACCTTCACAATCGTTTTAAACATACTCTTTTCCTCCTGTGTGATACTTTACTTTTATCATACACCGTTTTTTAAAAAAATCTACCGGCTTTTCATCAAATTCATGAAATTTTTACGAATCGTCCTCTTCCTGTACATCCACCAGCGCCTGGGCAAAAGCCGGATGCACTTTTTGAAGCCGGATCGGGCGCAGGTCTTTCCCCACAATACCGTGAAGCGTGCTGCCCTGTGAGAGCAGCCTCTCGCTTTTTGCGTCATAAACACGATAGGCAAACAACAGCTTGGTATGGGTAACTTTGATCAGCCGCGTCTCTATCAAAAGCTCATCCTCATACCGCGCGGGCCGCCCGTATTTTACATGCAGCTCAAGCAAAGGGGCCAAAATCCCCATTTTTTCAAGCTCCGCATACGGAAACCCCATCTCCCGCATAAATTCTGTCCGCGCCGCCTCAAACCATACCGCATAGACTGAATGATGGGCAATGCCCATTTGATCCGTCTCGGCATACCGCACCGTGATCTTTGTCTTTGTTTTCATCTGTACTTCCCGCCTGTTTTCAAAATAAACCGCATAGTCTTTTTCATCCTGTATTTTATTGCGCCGCCGTGGTCATACGCGCTCACAGCGCAGCAAAAAATGCCTCTTATACCCTCAGTCGCAGCGTGATCCCGCCGCGGCCATTTTATTGCCGCGCAACAAAACAACACAATTGCGCCAGCCTCGCCCTCGTGGCTATTGCGGCAGCCGGGCGAATGGCCAAAAAAAATATCCTTCGCTTCGCTCGGCTATTTTTATTGCCGCGCAATAAAAATATTGATCTCTAGGGCCTCGCCCTCGCCGCCACTGCGGCAGCCGGGCGAATGGCAAAAAAATATCCTTCGCTTCGCTCGGCTGTTTTTTATTATACCACATCTTTTCTTTGGGGGTAAGCTTTTCCCTCTCAAAACCTTTTCAGCTTTTCGGCAAATTTTTCGTCATGGCCGCCGCAGCGCCCGCATACACTGATACAAAACACACATGCGGGAGGAATTGCCATGAAAGGTAACCCCGAAGAACGGGCCATACAGCTTGGAGAGTATATCAAAGAAACGGGGGCTACGGTGCGCGCGGCGGCAAAAGCCTTCGGCATCAGCAAATCGACGGTACATAAAGATATCACCTCGCGGCTGCCGCGTCTGAACCGCGGGCTTTTTTCAGAAGTACAAAAAATTTTAGAGCTGAACAAAGAGGAGCGCCATATCCGCGGCGGTATGGCCACCAAAGAAAAATATGCCTCTTTACACCGCAGCTGAGTTTTATCTTTTATAAAGGCCGCCCGGTACAAGGTACGATGATGTTTTCTTTCGTCGCCGTGCCTGAAACGGGCGGCCTTTTGCCGCGTCAGCGGCCGGGCCTTATATCGGCGCACCCAAAAAGCCTAAAATAAATACCAGTGCGATCAATGCCGGCGCGGCCCATTTCATCATAAAGCCAAACAGCTTTTCAAAACGAAATCCGGCCGCGCCCTGCGCAATCTCTTCGGCGGCATGCCGGGGCCCCCACACCCAGCCCACAAACACGCTGGTGAAAAACGCGGCAAGCGGAATAATCAGCTTGTCCGTCAAAAAGCCCAGCAGATCAAACAAATTCATTCCAAACAGCGTCAGGCCGCTCCACGGCCCCATGGATAAGCTTGCCGCGGCCCCCGTCAGCGCCATCACGCCGCCGGCCGCCAGCGCGGCGGCCCAGCGTTTCCAGTGAAAACGGTCGATCAAAAAAGCCGCCGCCACCTCCAGCAGGGCGATGGCCGAGGTAGCCGCCGCAATAAACACAAGAAAGAAAAAAACCAACCCAAACCACCGGCCAAACGGCATATTGTCAAACACAAAGGGCAGTGTCTTAAATAAAAGCCCCGGCCCCTGCGCCGTGGGCTGCCCAAAGCTGAACACGACGG
>JAUNTE010000094.1:0-4995 GCA_030538855.1 Oscillospiraceae bacterium | reverse complement strand
ACGGGCAGGATAATGGCGCCGGATAAAAACGCCATCAGGGTATCCAGCCCCACCACCGCCGAGGCGTCGCGCAGCAGGTCTGCGTCGCGCCGCAAATAGCTGCCGTAGGTGACGGCCACGCCCAGCCCCAGCGACAGGCTGAACAGCACCTGCCCCATGGCCAGCGCGGCCGATTCAAACGTAAAGGTCTCGGCCCGGGGCAAAAACAAAAAGGCCAGCCCCTCTCCCGCCCCCGGCAGTGTCACGCTGCGCGCCAACACAACCAGCAAAAGCACAAACAACAGCGGCAGCAGCCATTTCCCGGCCAGCTCAATGCCTTTGGCCACGCCCGCAGCCACCACCAAAACGCAGAAAGCCATAAAAGCCAGATGCCACCACAGCGGCGCGGCCGTCTGTGTGTGGAATGCGTCAAAGTAAGCCGCCGCGTCAGAAAGGTTCTCTCCCTGCGCATAGGCAAACACATATTTCAGCACCCAGCCACCCACAACGCTGTAATATGACAGCACCAAAAAAGCGCTGAGCACGTCCAGCACGCCTACAAACTTCCACCGGCCTCCCAGCTTTTCAAAAGCGCCGATGGCGTTCAGCCGGGTGCTGCGGCCGATGCTCATCTCAGCCAACATCAGCGGAAGGCCCAGTAAAACCGCAAACACCAGTGAAAACAAGAGAAAAAAGCCGCCGCCCGCCGCGCCTGCCACATAGGGGAACTTCCACAGATTCCCCAGACCTATCGCGCCGCCCGCCGCCGCCATAATAAACCCAAACGAGGAGGTAAACTGTCCTCTTCCTTCTTTTTTCTCTTTCACGGTTCTCATCCTCTCCTGTAAAAACGGAGGAAAAGCCCTGTTCCCCTTCTGTTGGAAAACAGGGTTTCCCTTCCATCTTCTATAGGAATGAGTATGCCCGCGATCAGAGAAAAAAATCAGGTTTTTAAGGTTTTGCGCCCCGTAAAAGCGGCTGCAGCTGCCTGCCTTCCAGCGCCGCCTCTATCGCGGCGGGCAGCCGTTCAAAATCCGCCTGCAGGCTGGTGGGCTTTTTCTCCCAGTCATCCTGTAAAAACGGCACAAAATAGATATTTTTGGTGTTGAGCAGCTTGCCGATGTTCTGCGCGCTGCCCGAAAGGCCGTCATTGGTCGAAAGCGCAATGATGACAGGCCCGCCGTTGCGCAGATGACTTTTTGCCGCCATCAGCACCGGAGAATCAATAATACCCGCGGCCAGCTTTGCCATGGTGTTGCCGGTACACGGCGCCAGCACCACCGCCTGGGCCAAATGCTTGGGGCCGATGGGTTCCGCCCCCTGCAGAGAATCGATGGGCTCGTTGCCGGTGATCTCTTTCAAATCTTTATAAAGCTGCTGCGCTGTTCCAAACCGGGTATCAAGCCGGGCGGCGTGATAACTCAGCACCGGGCGTATCCGCGCGCCCCCGGCCGCCACCTCCCGCATACACGCCAGTGTCTTTTCAATGGTACAAAAGGAGCCGCACAGGCCCCAGGCAAGGTCAATCTTCATCTTCCTGTGTTCCCCTTTCCGCAATCATTTCAAGTACCGTGCGCGCCACAAATTCTCCCGCCGTCACCGGCGCGCATTTAGCGGGCAGGCTAAGCGCCCATACTGTATTCAGTTCCAGCCGTTTGGCTGCCGTCTGGTCTACGCCGCCGGGGGCCGAGGCAAGGTCCAGCACAAAGGCCCCTTTGGGCAGGTTTTGCAAAACAAACGCCGTCACCACTGCGGCGGGCACGGTATTGATGAGCACCTCCGCCCTGGGCGCGGCCTCGTTCAGCTGTGCCAGCGGGCAGGCGTCGTAATTCATCGCCTCTGCCGCCGCCCGCGCGCCCGGCTTTCTTGCCGCAACGGTGACGCGCGCTCCAAACGCGGCCAGCCGCTGGCATAAAAGCCGGGCGATACGCCCATACCCCACCACTAAGACCCTTGTATTCCAAAGCGTCCGCTGGCGCTGGCTCAGTAAAATCTCTATCGCGCCCTCCACCGTGGGTATGGCGTTATGCTGGGCCAGTTCCTCCCGGTCAAGATAATCTAAAAGTTCAACGCCGGCGCTTTGCGCCACCGCCCGCGCCTCGGGCGATATTTTGCCCCCAAAGGCAAGCGCCCCTTTCGCCGCAGCGTGCAGCAATTGCACCTGGCTCACCGTATCCGCCGACAACGGCATCGGCAGCAAAATATAATCCGCCAAATGCACGCCCTCGGCCCGGTAAACGCCGTAACCCCGCTTTTTTAAATATTCGCCTGCGGCCTGTTGACGGCCGTCCTGCCCGATCACCGCAAAATTTTTCACGCCTCATCCCCCCTGCCATCCGCCTTGTGACCTATCTTATGCGGGGGCGGGGCGGCCTGTTCCAAAAAAGAAACCGCAATTTCGATTGAATAAACGCCCGGGGTATATTATAATAAAAACAATTCATTGCAAAGGAAGTGGCCCATATATGTCCGTCCCAGTGCTTTATATCGTCATCCCCTGTTATAATGAGGAGGAAGTTCTGCCTGTCACCAGCGGCCTGTTTCTCAATAAACTGAAAAACATGATCTCTGACGGCAAAGTTGCTGAAAACAGCCGGGTTTTATTTGTAAACGACGGCTCAAAAGATACGACCTATGAGATCATTGAAAATCTTTCCAAGCAGGACGAGCATTTTGAAGGACTGTCCCTCTCCCGCAACCGCGGCCATCAAAACGCCCTGTTGGCAGGCCTGATGACCGCCCGTACCCGCTGCGACATCACCATCTCCATCGACTGCGACGGACAGGACGACATCAACGCCATGGATAAAATGGTGGATGAATACGCCGCAGGCTGTGATGTGGTTTACGGCGTGCGCTCTAAACGGGCAACGGACACTTTTTTCAAACGCTTTACCGCCGAGGGCTTTTACAAGGTGATGAAGCATTTGGGCGCCGACGTGGTGTTCAACCACGCCGATTACCGTCTTCTCTCCCGCCGCGCGCTGGACGGGCTGGCCCAGTTCAAAGAAGTAAATCTTTTTCTGCGGGGCCTTGTGCCGCTTGTGGGCTACCGTTACAGCAGCGTTTATTATGAGCGCAATGAACGCATGGCCGGCAAAAGCCACTACCCCCTAAAAAAAATGCTCTCTTTCGCGTTTGACGGCATCACCAGCCTCTCCATCAAACCCATCCGGCTCATTACCAGCCTCGGGTTCCTCATCTCCATCCTCAGCTTTATCGGCGTGATCGTCACCCTTATCACCAAATTAGTGGGCTTTACCGTTACCGGGTGGACGAGCCTTATCTGCGTCATCTGTCTGATGGGGGGTGTCCAGCTCATCTGTCTGGGCGTCATCGGAGAATATATCGGGAAGATCTACAACGAAACAAAACACCGCCCCCGCTTTATCATCAGCGACACCACGTTTGGCGAGGACGGCGCGCGTGACGACTGATTTTTTTGCAGGCCCTTTCACCCGCCCAAAAGGCCGGCGTATCCTGTTTTTCTTCACACAAAATCAGGCGGGCCGCCCATTTTTATATTGATAAAGGAGTTGCCGGTATGGAAAAGTTATCATGGAAAGGGGGGGCCCTTTTAGCCCCCATCCCGCCCGTATTAGTCAGCTGCGGCACGCTGGAAGCGCCCAACGTACTCACGGTGGCATGGACGGGCACGCTCAACACAAAGCCGCCCAAAACCTATATTTCCGTCCGGCCTGAGCGCTTCAGCCACGGGCTGATCACGGCCTCGGGCGAGTTTGTGATCAACCTGCCCACTGCGGCGCTGGTGCGCGCTGTCGATCTATGCGGCGTAAAAAGCGGCAGGGACATCAACAAATGGGAGGAAGCGCGCCTCACCCCGCAGGCCGCCTCCTGCGTGGGCGCCCCCATGGTGGCCGAAAGCCCCGTCAGCATTGAATGCCGGGTATGCAGCGTCACCTCTCTGGGCAGCCACGATATGTTTATTGCCGACGTGGTGGCGGTAAACGTCGCACAAGACCTTATGGATGAAAACGGCCGCCTGCATATTGAGCGGGCGGGCCTTTGCGCCTACGCCCACGGCCAATATTTTGCCCTTGGCAAAAAAATAGGCGATTTTGGTTTTTCAGTAAAAAAGAAAAAGAAAAAACCGCAGTATGACAAACAAAAAAAGTTCACCGCAGGCCCGGAGCAGACAAACCGCTGATTTCGCAAAAAACATTTTATAAAAATCTCTATAACCTTTTCCGCAGCCGTTTGATCGGTTTCTTTTTCCGGCCCCG
Organism: Oscillospiraceae bacterium; assembly: GCA_030538855.1. Lineage (GTDB taxonomy): Bacteria > Bacillota > Clostridia > Oscillospirales > Ruminococcaceae > JAUNTE01. The sequence goes on along the minus strand of JAUNTE010000094.1, from coordinate 772 downwards.
CAAACGGGCTGCTGCGCGCTTACTTTGCGGTATCCAAAGAGGGGCGGCGTTTTTTAACGCCGCCCCTCTTTTATTGTTTGCTTTTTTTATTACGCCGCCGGTAAAACAGCTGATATGCAGCCCGATGAAACCATATCTCCCCGGCCCGCTGTAAAAAACGACCGATTTTTTCGCCGATTCCGCTTTTGGCAAACACCCGCCGCTTTTTATAGGCTGCTTTGCCCGGCTATCCAGGCTACGGCATTAAAGAATAAATAAAAATAATGTTCGGTAAAAAACGGCTTCGATCCTCTCATGGTTTTATGTTGAAAAGCCTATAATTCAGCATGAAATTGAACTTTTTATAAATGTCCCATCAAGTCTTTCCATCTTCTTTCATAAAATTTGAATAAACCGGCCACCATTGGGGGCACCGCAAATTTTCTTTTTCAGCAGATACACATGGAACGATAGAGACCCATTTGGAGAGAAGACGATGGAATTGTCCATTTTTGCTGATACGCATTTATCCAATAAGGCCTTCTTAAATCAGCCGGACAAACCAAAAGCTGTGTTGCGGATAAATCAGTGCGGAAGCAGCAGCGGTACGCCAGGCCAGGATAATTCCGACATAGCATCCAATTTGTTCAAATAGACAAATATCGTTTGCTGATCGCCCCAAATCCCTGAATCCGGTTTTCTTGTACATAACGTTATATGATAATATCCCGAATCTATGGGGATGATTTGCTCCAGAGGGCACTTCGTATCCCACTCCAACAGCCGGAACAAA
>JAUNTE010000428.1 GCA_030538855.1 Oscillospiraceae bacterium | reverse complement strand
TATAAGCGATAAACAGTATAGGGGCCTGCACTTTAGAAAAAGTGCAGGCCCCTTGTAATTCCGCTTTTATAAAATCTCACGAAACCGCCGTAAAGCTGTTGTTATACCGCTTATGGGCAGCGCCATATTCCAGCTCAGGCTCACCGCCGTTCACCGTTTCTTCCGTGACGGTCACTTTGATAATAGAAGGTTCACTGGGAATCTCATACATGATTTTGAGCAATGTTTTTTCCATTACTGAGCGCAGGCTGCGGGCGCCGCTTTTCATTTCAATGGCTTTTTTTGCAATCGCATGCAGGGCTTCATTGGTAAACTCCAGTGCGACATTATCCATCTGGAACATCGTTTCATACTGCTTTACCAAACTGTTTTTGGGCTCGCGCAGTACCCGGATCAACGCGTCTTCATCCAGCGGGTCTAAAACCGTAACCACAGGGATGCGGCCTACCAGTTCCGGTATCAACCCATATTTCACCAAATCATGGGCTTCTACTTTACGCAGCAGATTGTTTTTTGTATCGTCATTTTTCTCCCGCAGTTTGCTTCCAAAACCTAATGCCGAAGTATCGGTCCTCTGCTGAATATATTTATCCAGCCCGTCAAACGCGCCGCCGCAGATGAATAAAATATTCTTCGTGTTGATTTGAATAAACTCCTGCTGGGGATGTTTGCGCCCCCCTTGCGGCGGGACATTTGAAACCGTGCCTTCGATGATTTTCAAAAGCGCCTGCTGTACCCCTTCACCGCCCACGTCCCGGGTGATAGACGGGTTTTCACTTTTGCGCGTGATCTTATCGATCTCATCGACATAAATGATTCCCTTTTCGGCACGTTCAATATCAAAATCGGCCGCCTGGATCAGCCGCAGCAGAATGTTTTCCACATCCTCGCCCACGTATCCGGCCTCTGTCAATGTCGTCGCATCCGCAATCGCAAAGGGGACATTCAGCATTTTCGCCAGGGTCTGGGCCAATAGTGTCTTGCCTACGCCCGATGGACCCAGCAAAAGCACATTACTTTTTTGCAGCTCTACGTCTGCGCCCTCTCCTGAAAGGATCCTTTTATAATGGTTATAGACAGAAACAGCTAAAACCTTTTTTGCCTCTTCCTGCCCAATTACATACTGATCCATAATATCTTTCATCTCTTGGGGTGAAAGGATACGGATGTTCGCGTTTTTAGAAAGGGACTTTTGTTTAGAAGGCTTATTGGGCGCGTTATGCTCGTCGCCTAAAAGCGAAGAGCATAATTCAATACACTCATTGCAAATATTGACGCCCGGGCCTATAATCATGCGGTCTACCTCTTCCTGGTCTTTCCCGCAAAAATTACAGATGATTCTTTTTTCTTTTGTCGCCATGCTTCACCCTTACCGTTTCGTAATCACTTCATCCACAAGGCCATAAGCTTTTGCCTCTTCTGCGGACAAAAAGTTGTCTCGTTCTGTATCCAGCCTGATCTGTTCGATCGGCTTGCCGGTGCGTTCCGCCAAAATACGGTTCAGCGTATCCCTGGTATGCACCAAATGGTCGGCGTGT
>JAUNTE010000427.1 GCA_030538855.1 Oscillospiraceae bacterium | reverse complement strand
CTTTCAGAACAGTTTTTTAGTAAAGCTTGCCTTTCGGCGTGAGACGGCCGATAACGCGGGGGGGGGGGGAAGTGTTTGAAACTTTGCACATACGGTGAAAAAAAAAGCTTTTCTTATAGGGCAGTGGGCTTTTGAAACGCGCGCCGCGGCGCAATAAAAATAGATCTTAAAGCCTCAACCGCTGCGGTATTGATTTTGCGGCTGTTTTATTGCGGCGCAATAAAATAGCTGATTTCCATAGCCTCGCCCTCACCGCGAAAGCGGCAACCGTGAGAATGGCTGAAAAAATGATCTTCACTTCTATTACGCAGTAGTGGGCTTTTATAAACGCATATTGCAGAGCGGCAAAAATGGCTCAATACCCCCAGCCGCAGCGTTTTTCGGTTTCGGCTATTTTTATTGTAACGGGACGCTTTTCTAAGCGCGCGCCGCCTAACAATAAACTTTGTAACTTTAGCCGCTGTGTTTTTTGTTTACGCCTATTTTTTATTGTTACAAAGTGTTTACTGTGGTATACTATATTACATATGTGCCAATATCAGCAGAGGTGAGGAAAAAATATGAATCCTGAAGAGGCAAAGAAAAGGATCGAGGCTCTACGGATAGAAATAGAAAAAAACAACCGGCTTTATTATGATGAAGACGCCCCCGTTTTAAGCGATTTTGAATATGACGCATTAACCCGTGAACTGAAAAAGCTGGAAGCGGACTTTCCGCAGTTTGTACAGGCAGATTCTCCTACCCAGCGTGTGGGCGGCCATGCTGCCCGCGGGTTTGAAAAGGTAGAACATGCTGTAAAAATGGAGAGCCTGCAGGACGCTTTTTCGGTAGAAGAGCTGCGGGAATTTGACCAGCGCGTGAGAGAGACGCTGCCTGCCCCCGTTTATGTGGTGGAGGCCAAGATAGATGGTTTATCAGTAAGCCTGGAATATGAACACGGACGGTTTGTACGCGGGTCAACACGCGGAGACGGCGTCATTGGAGAAAACGTCACCGCGAATCTCAGCACCATTGCGGATATCCCGAAAAAATTGAAGCACGCGCCGGAATTCCTTGAAGTGCGGGGTGAAGTGTATATGCCTCACAGCGCTTTTTTAAAGTTGGTGGCGCAGCAGGAGCTGGATGAAAAGCAGCCTTTTAAAAACCCGCGCAACGCCGCCGCGGGGTCTTTGCGGCAAAAAGACAGCAGTATAACTGCCCAGCGAGGGCTTTCTATCTTTGTTTTTAATGTGCAGCAGCTGAAGGGCGGGCCTTTACTGAAGAGCCATGCCGAAAGCCTTGATTATTTAAAAAAGCTGGGTTTTTGCGTATCTCCCTGTTACCAGACCTTTACGGATATGGACAGCGCGGTAAAAGAGATTAGTCGTATTGGAGAAACAAGAGGAGAATTTTCTTTTGATATAGACGGCGCTGTGATAAAGGTGGACGATTTTTCCCAGCGCGAGCAGCTTGGCAGTACCAACAAATTTCCGCGCTGGGCCATTGCCTTCAAATATCCGCCTGAGGAAAAAGCGAGCGTTTTGAGAAAGATCGACGTATC